>JAZNFU010000369.1:0-15967 GCA_045576135.1 Eubacteriales bacterium | reverse complement strand
CGGGAATCGTCATAAAGTAACGAATTATACGCTTGTCCGTGACCGTAACCGGTCCGCCCTCGGCTATCTGCCGCCTGAAAAGCGGTATCACCGAGCCGTTAGAGCCGAGCACGTTACCGAATCTCACAGCGGAAAATTTAGTTTTGCTGTCACCGCGGCTTAACACAACCTTCTCACAAAGTCGCTTTGAAGCACCCATTATATTCGTAGGGTTAACCGCTTTATCGGTTGATATAAGTATAAAGCTTTCCGCGCCGTATTTCTCCGCCATATCGGCGGTATTATAAGTTCCGAACACGTTGTTTTTGACAGCCTCGCATCCGCTATGCTCCATAAGGGGAACGTGCTTGTGCGCGGCGGCGTGAAAAACTATTTCGGGGCGGTAATTATTAAACACAGTTTCAAGCCTCGCCCTATCGCGCACGGAGCCTATCTCCACGCACAAATCAAGCGAATCGCGGTATCTTCTTATAAGCTCTTGCTGTATATCGTAAGCGTTATTCTCGTAAATATCAAATATAATCAGCTTTTTGGGAGAGCATCGCGCAATTCCGCGGCAAAGCTCGCTTCCTATAGATCCGCCGCCACCGGTAACGAGCACGACCTTGTCACGATAATAATCAAGCGCGTCAGTAGAGGTAACCTGTAAGGATTTACGGAACAAAAGATCCTCGATTTTTATCTCTCTCAGTACCGCTTTACCACCGTCGTTTTTCAGCGGTGAGTCGTATATTTTAACCTTACAGCCGGTCTTTTGGAAGAATGCAAGCAGCGCTTCAAGCGCCTTACCGTCAAGCGACGGAATAGCTATAAAAATCTCCTGTATCGGAAGCTTTTTTATTCTCTGTATTACCGACTCGTCATCCTGATAAACCGGTAAATCGAGAATGGTGCTACCAACCTTTTCAACGTCGCTGTCAACGAAGCATATCGGCTCGTAGTAAGAGTTTCTGTTATACAAAAGCTCCTCGGCAAGAAGAACGCCTACCTGCCCCGCACCGACTATCGCTATTCCTATTTTATTATTTCCACCCTTACTGATTTCATTAAGATTCCCTTGCCTATACATCTGCTGATATGCAAATCTCGACACCAAAGTAACACAGTCAACCATTGCAACGAAGGCAACCGAGCGCCACGCACCGATATACGCAACGTCAAAAACGTAGGTAAAGACGAGCGCCGCCACTCCACCGAGAACGTCCGAGAAAACGATATCAAGATAAGCCTTAGAATTAGCATAGCGCCATACGTTAGAATACACACGCAATCCAAGCCTTGTACCCACGATAACCGCCGCAAAGATAGCAAAATTGCCGATATAAGCCGACCATTCAATCTCATCGCTTCCCGCAAAATAGGTAATGGCGGTCATAAAGGAAAATACCGCTATCAAAATAGCCACGTCGATTGATACAAGCGCTATCCTGCGCTTATGCTTGATACTCAGCATAAAAATCCCCTTTTAGCTTATTGTGTAGTTGATATGCGAGGTATTATCATTATACCATAATTTAACAAAAGAGTCAATATAAAAAGTAAACAAATATTTATCTAATATTATATAGAGAATAGCTTACGCAACGACTCACGGAACGCAGGTACTATTGCAATCACTATTAAAGCCGCGCCAAGCAAGAAGAATGCGGTAGCTGGATAATAGGACCACGGCATACTGTGCGAAATATCAAAGGTGACGTGAATCAATTGCTCCATTACGATAAAGAACAGGGAGAACAGTATAGAAGCACCGCCGTAGATATAAAGATATCCCGCACGCAGATAATATGTCAGTATGACCACCGAGCACACTATCATTCCGACGAACGCCGTAATAGGCATTGCAAAGCTGATAAACCAGCCGCCGTCCGTCCTTAGACTGATATACAGCAAAAGCAGGGCTATCGCCAAAAAATTACACGGCACAAAGACCGCCGGCGAGGGTCTTCTGAACCACAGCGGAAGAAAAACTATAACGTAAGAAAGTGCGGCACCGCCGAACACGTAATCCGACCACTCAAGCTTACCGTTCATATCTATATCGCACAAGACACATATAACCACCGCCAAAATGTATCCGACGGCTATAATAAAGTTCAAGCCCTTTCTGCCCGAGGACTCGGCTACCTTTTTCTTGAACTCCGGGTATGGCTTCTCAACTATCTCGGATAAATTCGGATAATAAACCGGAGTGTTACAAAGCGGACAGCTACGCTCGCTATCAGCAAGCTCCACGCCGCATTTTACACAGAACATACACTTCTCCTTGCAAAGTTTTATTTACATATTACAGTTTTTAGTGCGTGAATTACTTTCTACAACCACAAAAATTCCGTTCTCGCGCAAAACCTGATACAGCTCGTATTCAAGCCTTGGCTCTTCGATATTCCGTATTACGTTCATATACGCCGTATCACCGTAGGATATAAGTCCTATATTGTACGGTGCCGATTGCTGAACGCCCAAAACGAAATCAAAACGCTCGACGTATTGGCGCATACTTTCAGGCAGCTTTACCACCCCAAGATTCGAAAGAGTGAGTGTCGATTTTCGTTCTCCGACGGCACGGAACACCGCCTTCATTACGATATTTTTGAGGAACAGCGGAGTAAGCTTCAAAGCCATAACCTGCTCGTCGTGCACGTTGGTATAAATCCTCGCACTCATATTTTTTCGGGTTATTTCGAGGCTCATTTTTTTCGATATTATGTGGCACAGCTCCTCAAAACCATAATCTCCAAGACGCGTATCTATTCCGGGTGTTATATAAAGAGCAAAATTGCGAAGCGTTCCTACGTTGAAGACTCGTCTTAAATCCACCGGCAAAAGAAGCTTTACGGGTTTTCTTCTCTTTAAATCCGGCTCATCCTCTTTTTGAAGTCGCATAGATGCTTCCATTATAGCCGCGGCAAGCACGGCGGTCACGGTTACGCCTATTTTGTGAGCAAGCTCAACGAGCTGTGAACTTTTCATACGCATAGTTACGTTATGGCAAAAGCCGTCACCTTCGGGCGTGCCGTATATTCTGTACGCATCATCCTCCATTCTGCTGATACCGACCTTCGCGGCGTGCTCGGGAAATTTATCGGTCAGCTCCTCTTTGTTTGGCGGCTCAAGTCTGTCAAGCACGCCGTTTTCATTCGGAACCTCGATACCGTACTTTTGAGTAACGTATTCGGCAAGCAGATTCTTTAGGAATACAAGTCCGCCGTTTCCGTCGGTGAGCGCGTGGAAAAATTCCACGGCTATTCTGTTTTTGTATACTATGACTCGGAAGGCGCAGGAGCGTATATCGTCAAACGGCATACGCACGAGCGGATACGCGGCTTCCTTTTTTATTTTCGGGGCGGTTTTTATTTCCTCAAGATAATACCAGAAAACTCCACGCCGAAGCCTCACCGCTATCGACGGGAAGCGCCTAACCGTAACGTCAAGCGCGGATTGAAGCACGTTTGCATCCACAGCCTCGCTCATAGTCGCCGAAATTCTGAATACGTTAGACCATCGCGACGTTGCGGCGGCGGGATATATTTTAGCGGCGTTATCAAGGTGCATCCAGCGAAGACGGCGCCTGTTTTCATCAGGCAAAACGTTGCGTATAAAGTCGCACATAGCAGAGAAATCGTTTCTCGCGCTTTTCAAGCCGTAGAGCAAATATCCGTGCCACATACCGTCCTTGATAATAATCTGACAACGGTTTCCCGACTCGGTAAGTCTATCGTGCATCGTAATCGAATCCGAAAGTAATATTTCGTCACCGCCAACGAATATTATAGAGGGTACAAGACCGCCAAGGTCGGCAAAAATCGGGGAAACGTACGGATTTTTCTTCGCCGCAAGCGTCGCTTCGGTATCAGACTTTGACGTTTTGGGATTTGCGCGCGCATCCTTTATAGCTCCGACGTAGCAATCCGAAAAATACTTAAGTTTGTTCTTCGTCAGCGACGGATCGGTTTCGTGATTATGAACGTAAGAATCACCGGAAAGCGTGAGGTCGCACCAGGGCGATATCGCTATAATTCCCGCAGGCATATTTCGCCCCTCGTCACGAAGCTTAAGCGCGAGAGCGTACGCAAGTCCGCCGCCGGCAGACTCTCCGGCAATGATTATATCGCGCTCCGCATACCCGTGCTCAAGAAGTGACAAATACGCAGAATAGGCGGCGTCCAATGCCGCCGGATACGGATTTTCGGGAGCAAGCGGATACTCAAGACAGAATACCCTCATACCGCACTCGGAGGACAAAATAGCCGCAACACCCCTAGCGTAATCTATCGAGCCGCAGGTATAACCACCGCCGTGCAAATACAGAATAATTCCCGAAAACAGCTCTTCCTTTGGAATTATCAGCGCACCCGGAATATCCGAATACCGCTGATTTGACACTACGATATTATGACGGCGGCGAAACTGTATCAGCCTGCCAATTCTATTCTGAAAGGAGCGAGAAAGCTCAAGACCGGCGTTATCGGCTATCGGCTTCAAAAGCTCAAGCTGTCCGCGCACGAGCTTATCTTGAATTTTCATTTTCATAACGGCTCCTCCATATTATTTTAAATATATAATAATTATACAACTTTTTTTATGTTTTGTCAAGTTAACATACCGCACGCACTTGACGGCTCGCAAAAAAAGTAGTAAAATTTATACGATAATCAAATCATAGGAGCTTTTATGAATTATACCGACCGCGAGCGTCTTTCAAGACTTCGACGCACGTTTGATAAAAACTATGAAATTACACGGCTTTACTCGGCATATCTTGAAAAATGCCCCGATTCAATTACCGAAGAAATGATCGATACGCTTTGCGAGGGGGGCGAGCTTAGCACGCGTGAGGCGATAGCAGCGCTCGTTTGCGAAATACTCGGTCTTAATTTTGAAAAGGCAGACGACCGAGAGCTTATAAAAAATTACGTTACCCCATCGATAAGAATACTTGACACGGCAAAATACACCGAGGACGCATACTACAAAAATATCAAAATAGAGAACAAAAAAATCGGGAATTGGGAATTTCGCCGCGAGGCGTATAAGCCGTATCGTGCCGTTATATGCGACGACTTAAGCATTCTACCCGATTTTACCGAAATCCCGCCGCTTGGATTTTTTACCGAAAAATTTGAATTTCCCTGCGTGCTTGAAAATGACAACGAGTGGATGACGCTCACACCGGTAGATATGGACACCTGCACCGAGGCAATCGAGGCGGCGCACGGACGGGTGCTCACGTACGGTCTTGGTCTTGGATATTATGCGTATATGGTTTCGCAAAAGCCCGAGGTTTCCGAGGTCGTCGTAGTCGAGCACTCGAAGGAGGTTATAAAGCTGTTTTGCGACGAGCTTATCCATCAAATGCCTAATCGGGATAAAATCAAGATAGTAAAAGCCGACGCGTTCGAATATGCCGAAAGCGTTATGCCGCACGAGCATTTCGACTTCGTGTTCGTGGATATATGGCGCGACGGCTCGGACGGTGCCGAAGCGTATCGGCGTATGAAGCCGTACGAATCACTTTGTCCGGATACTAAATTTGCGTATTGGATTGAGGGCTTTATAATTTCAAGACTGCGCGCATTCAAATTTGAGGAGCTTTACGAGAGGGCGCTGCTCGACGACTCTCTGTCATACGGTCAAATACTCGAGCGTCTTACGGATAAAAACCACTTAATAAAAAAAACGAGAATTCCACTTAATAAAAAACGAGGATGAACCGTAAATCATCCTCGTTTTTGGTATTTTGACAACTTTTATTTGCTTATTCGTCCTCATCATCGAGCTTTAGCGCTTTTGCTTCGGCGGCATACGACGAAAGAAGCTTTGCAAATTCAGCCGTAGCCTCGAGCACTATTTCGCATTTTTCATACCTCGATTTAACCACTACGCGAACGGTTTCGGCAACACCCATAGTCAGCGTATAGCAATATTTAATATATCCGTCGGGGCACTTGTGCGCTGTTCTTTCGTTTTTGCCCTCAACCTTCACCTCAGCTATATCCGACAGCAAAACTCGGCACATAGTCGTGCCTCTGTTACCGACGAGCTGTCTTATAACGAGCATCGGCTCATCGCCAGACGTGACATCGTAGCGGTATTCACGGCTGACGTATTTAGTAAAGGCGTAAAGAGAATACACGATAAATCCCAAAGCCACAAGACCTACGACTCCGCGGTAGGATTCAAGCGTGCTTGAAAATACGAACAGAAACGCACCTATCGAAAGCGACGAGAGAAATGCTATCATACCGTATTTATTTTTGGGATTTACGCACACGGAAAAATCGTTTATCATCAGGGGCGCTCCTCTTTCGAAAGCTTATACTCGGAAAACGCCGAGTAGCTATCGTTATCCTCGTAAATTGCTATTTTTGCAAACGGCTCGTCGCCCGCTTGTTGCCCCTTTACGAAAACCTCAAGGCGTATCCATTCGATTTTACGCTCTCCCTCTCCAAAATCTATATCCGAAAAGGCGAGCTTATAGTATCTGTACATAAGCTTGGATTCGGTTATCGGCTCTGCCGCAAGCGTTCCAATTATATGTTCCTCCTCGTTTTCGCTGTCCCCGCTCATATAGAGTCTGAACGAAAGCAGGTTGGGGTCGTCCGCGGAAAGCCCGGAAAGCTTAAGCACCTTTTCCATATTCTCGATAACGGAAACGTTAAATCTGAGCGAAACCTGAAGCTCGCCGATATCCTTTATAACGATAAGATTATCACAGAAAAAGTTTCCCTCGTCGGCATCGTCGTACGGCGCTCGCAGATTCTGCGTCGTGGCGTTGATATTTCCGTCTGTTGCGTTATAGTATTCGGTAATACCCTCGGTGAAATAAATATTTTTCATACTGTCGGGATAATAATTGAAAAAATATATACGGAAGCCAATCACGCCTATCATCGCGACCATCGCAACGGCTACCAATATTTTAATAATAAGGAACACTATATTTCCTTTTCCGCCCGGTGCCTCGTCGACCTCGTTATAGTCACCGTATCGCTCCATATCTTCCATTAGGTTACCTCGCTTTTTGATGTTTTCTATATGCTCAATGGTATTATACAGTAAAGTGTGCCCTTTGTCAACAAAGGGCACAAAATGTTTATATTAAGTTAAAATATATTAAGCCCCGAAATCCAAAAGCATATTCAACATTCTGCCATTGCAGGAGGCATTGGGCGACCACGGAGCATACCACTCGTTTTTCTGATTGTATCTTTCAATCATATAAAACTCGTCCGTCATAGCATATTTGAGATTATCCTCTATAATTAGCTTGCACCTTTCATAGTCGGCACTTTGCATAAGGCAGTTAAACCAGCTGTGTTCCTGAGCGCATACGTACCAAATTGGGCTTTTTCCGTTCTCGTCCAAGAAAGCAAACGGCGCTCCGGCACAAGCTCTGTCGGGCATCTTATTAAAGAGACCGCCCTTGATAAATCCGCGTCTTTCATAGAAGTTGATTATTTTCTCATATTCCTCAGGATTGAGCATAAGCGTCTCTGCCAAAGCTCCAAGGCTTGCGGCAAATTCGAATTTTTCGCTGACCTCCTTATTGTTCGAGGAAAGCGAAATAGGAATTTCGAGCTCGTCACCCTCGCTATCCTTCATAAGCTTGTCAAATGCAGTCCGTACAACCGACAAATAGCTCTCGTATTCCTTTCTTACATCCTGAGCTCTTGCATCGGAATATTTTTCGCAAGCCTCAAGGAAGCCTTTGATACCGATAATATTAAGGCTATCGGTTGTGAGCCACGCCTGAAATACAAGCGGGTCGTCACAGCAGGACATTGGCGAGAACAAGCCGTCTAAAAGCTCGCACTCGGTATCAAGCGTTTTTTCATATTCGGATTTTCCCGAGCCGTTATAGCTTGATGCGGTGCGCATAACTCTTATCCAATCGAATGAGCTAATAGCCTTATCTCTGTACTTAAGGAAATACTCTTTTCCTCTGCTTACGGCATATTTTCCGAAGCTGTTAAGAACGGTTGCCGTAGCCATAGCCCAATGAATTCCAAGCGGAACAATCTCGCCGCTCTCGGTGTAAAATCTATTGAAATACACGTCGATTACAGGCTCCATGTAGTCGTCAAAATCACCGAGCCTTGCAAGCGCTTCCAAAACAGGCATTGCCTCATAAGTCCATACTCTGCGCTGAAGTCCGCCCTGTCTCGAATAAAGCTCAGCACCGCCGACACTATAACAGAAGCACTGCAAAAGCTGTACTGTAAGGTTGCTGACAATTCTAAGCTTGTTTTCGTCTTCCGTTATAGCTTTCGGAAGCTTAGTCATTCTTGCAAGCTCTCTATTCCACAAAGCCATGGATTGCTCGTACACGTCCTCGAATTTCTGAGACTTATAATCTCCTTTACCGAATGCAAGAGTGAAGCTTACGCACTCGTCACCCTTTATATCGATATCCGCCCAAGCAATACCGTTTCTTTCGTCAAAGCTGAACATTTCGTGCTTGTCTGCGGCAACGAAGACCTCGCCGTCTCGCCACATTCCGTAGCTCTCACGCCAGCCGCTCTCAATATCAAGCCAAGACTTAGCATCAACGGCGTAATCGCAATACAAGTCGGGAGCTCCACAGACTAATTGCTCCTCCTTGCCCGAGCGCAGCGCAAAAGCAAGCTTTTGGAAAACACGAGCTCCGCTTTTTGAGCGAAGATTAGCTTTTATATAGCAGGTGGTGAGCCTTGAAAAATCGCATACGCACTCAAGGCTTAAAATCAGCTCGCCATATTCGCAGCTAAGCTTATGATGGGGTATTCCCATCGGATTGACGGAAAATTCGTTTTTTCTGAAGTCCGTTGCATTTCCGTTTTCGTCTAAGAACAGTATTCCCGATGCTTTTATATCGGAATACTCCTTGTTAATCGGAGCTTCAATTTCCCCGAGCAATATTTTACCCTCTCTCCAAAGAGTGAAAATTCTCTCGGATTTCGGGGGTTGAAGATACATTCTCGTGGTTTTAGGACGTTGCCACTCGCTTTCATTTGAAGCTTGCATTTTTTGACCTCACTTATCGTTTTTTGCTATTATTGTATAATGGCTTTATTAAAAAAGCAAGGTAAAGTTTTAACAATGAGGATATATTTACACAAAAAATTTTAAATAAGTATTTGTTGCGAGCTTTTAATAGGCAAGCCAACGCTCAAGGTTTGCCTTCACGAATTCGTCATCACAGAGATGCGGATACATTCTGTAAACTCTGTCAATCTCTTCGCTCTGTCCCTCTGACATTTTCTCATCGGGGTTAAGACACCATACCCCCTCGAAAAATCCCTGACGGCGAAGCACCTCGTGAAGCCCTGCGATGCATCCCTTAAAATTGTTAGCCGTATCGAAAAACGCGGCGTTTGTATCGGTTACCTCGTTAGCGAGCTTGAGAATATCGGCAGGTATTTCCTTAGCACCTCTGTATGCTTTAAGCTTTTCATAGAGCTCAACAGCGCTCTTCGTCCACACTGACCAATGACCCAAAAGACCGCCTATGAAGCCTTTTTTGTAAACTTTACCGTTCACATTGAACTCATATTCGGAGATAAGGTCGATAACTATGTTATCGTCGTTGCCCGTGTAAAGAGCTATTTTATCACTGCGCTCGGATAGTGCGGCAGCTCTTACAACGTCAAGCGTATAGTAACGGTTGAAGGGCGCCGCCTTTATCGCAACGACGCCGTCAACGGCGCAAAGTCGCTCCCAGTAATTATAGCTGAACGCTCTGCCGCCAACGGCAGTCTGAAGATAAAAGCCGATGGTGGGCATAATCTTCGCAACCGCTTCGGTGCGGGCAATCATTTCGTCCTCGGAAAGATGGTTAAGACCTCCCGGGCTCAGAAGAACGGCGTCGTAGCCGAGCTTTTTTGCAAGCTCCGCTTCGGCAACCGCCTGCTCGGTAGGACCGCAGACGCCGGCTACCATTACGACGACCTCTCCGGTTTTACGCTCAAATTTATCAGCCTCATCCTTTGCGAGCTTCAGCACCGGCTCAAGAAGGTTATATTTTTTATCACGGATTTCAAACTGCGTGGTATGCACGGCAACCGCAAGGCCGCCGACGCCCGAATCAAGATAATATCTTACGATAGCACGCTGTCTTTTCTCGTCGAATTCGCGTTTAGCATTGAGCGCTAAGGGATTTGCGGGAATAACCGTTCCCAAACGGAGCTTTTCAAGTGCTCTTTCGTGTCTTGTCATATCAGTAGCTTCCCTTTCTTTCTTCAAAATGTGTAGGCTTATCTATTACGCGGCCACCGTCAAGGATGTACTCCGCCTGCCATCTTATCAGCGTTTCCGCAGAAACGGCAGGATAACCAAACATTTCCATAGCGCGTCCGGCGTTATTGATGTATGCGTTATTCTGCTCCTCGCCGACGAATATTGGTTGCTTTCCAAGATACGCACCAAGCTTCTTTGCCGCAGAGCGTATGGAAACGGTTTCGGGACCTGTGACGTTAATTTTCTTTGCGGGTGCTTCGGCGTGAAGAAGTCCTCTAATTGCTATTTCGTTAGCGCTTCCCTGCCAAATGAAATTAAACACGGGCGTCGAGAGCGAAATAGGTGTTCCGTCCATAATTTTCTTCGCCACGTCAAATAAAACGCCGTAGCGCAAATCTACCGCGAAATTAAGTCGGTAGATAAACACGGGTGTGCCGTACTGCTGTGCCGCATACTCAAAGGCGCGCTCTCTTGCAAGACAGCTCATCGCATACTCACCGATAGGTCCAACCTTATCGTCCTCGGTACAGCCGCCGCTTGCCAAGGGTACTATCGGATAAATGTTACCCGACGAGAAGACGACGATTCTCGATTTTCTGAACTTGTACGCAACGAATGCGGGAAGCGTGGAATTCATAGCCCAGGTCAGATATTCGTTTCCGTCCGTACCGAATTTTCTTCCCGCCATAAATATGACGTTTTCAACCTCTGGCAGCGCATTCAGAGCCTCGTTATCGAGCAGGTCGCAGGAAATGGTAACTATACCGTTATCGTGCAAGAGCTTCAGCGCTATCGGGTCGGAAAAGCGGGAAACGGCGATAATTCTTTTTTTAACGCCTGCCTTATCCGCCGCGCGCTTTGCCAAAAGGCAGAGCGTAGGTCCCATTTTTCCACCCGCACCGAGTACCATAATATCGCCGTCTATCTTAGCTATATCATCGATAAGACTCTGCGACGGGGTGGTAAGCATTTCATTCAACTTTTCTTCAGTCCACATATTATATCTCCTTTTTTTACAAACTGCAATATTCTTCTTTTGCCAGAAGCGGTTTGAAATCATTCTTTATTTTCTTTGCACACTCACCCTCGCCAAATAGCAAATCCACGACGGTAAGAGCCATAATTTTTGCCGGAAGGATATACGCCGCGTATTTATCGGCAATTTTAAATTCCTTGCTGTGCGCGCTTCCGACGAAGCCGCCGATTATCGGCTGCACGGTCGGCATTATATGACACAAATCGCCGATATCCGACGAGCCTATCATATTAACGCCGTATTTAACCTTATCATCACCCACCAAAGCCTTGGCGTTTTCGGCAAAAAGATCCGAAATCGACTCGCTCTGCTTAAGAGGTAGATATCCCTTGAAATCTCTTATATCAACCGTAGTTCCCATAGCGTACGACGCACCGACTATCGCTCTGTCAACCTTTTGTGCCGCATCGTTTATCGCCTCGAAATCAGCTCCGCGCACGTAGGTTTCAAGAGTTACCTTTGACGGCACTATATTTACAAGCTCGCCGCCGTTCGTTATAATCGGGTGGATTCGTATTTTATCCTCGTCGCGAAAGGTTTCGCGCAACGAATTTATACACATCATAGCGCTCATCGCCGCATTGAGTGCGTTGACACCGTCGTAGGGGGTGCTTGCGTGTGCCGCCTTTCCGTTGAAATCAACTGTTTTCGCAACGAAGCCGAGGCTCGTACCGCCGACGGCTACGACCGGCTCAGGCTCCTCGCCCATAGAATGAACCATCATAGCCATATCCACGTCGTCAAACGCGCCTATTCTTATGAGCTCCTGCTTACCGCCGAAAAATTCTATTTCGCCACGCTCGCGAAGCCCCTCACGGTAGGAAAGCTCCACGAATTCCTCCGCAGGCGTTGCAAAGAAGCAAACGTCGCCCGCAAGCTCGGATTTCACCGATGAAAGCGCCATTGCAACGCCGAGCATAGCGGCAATCTGTGCATTATGTCCGCAGGCGTGCGCTGCACCCGTAAGCTTGTCGGCATCGGGGTTTGTGGGACAGGTAACGGCGTCAAGCTCTCCGATAACGGCCACGGTCACGTCCGAGCGGCCGCCCTTCATCCTTCCCTTTACTCCCGTTTTCGCAAGTCCGGATTCGGTGGGAATGCCTAATCCCTCAAGAACGTCGCATACGAGCTTCGCCGTTTTGGTTTCTTTGTAACCCATCTCGGGATTTTTCAAAATCTTCTCGCCTATATCGATTATGCGCTCGGCGTTTTCCTCTATTTGCCGAAGCACCTTTTCTTTCAATTCAATCTTATTCATACTTACCTCTGTTTGTAAGATATTTTATAAACATATCCGATACGAACGCCGTTCGCTTGGAAATTTCGACCGAATCGGTAAGGTCGGTATTGAGTATTCCGGAGAGCGTGTGGATATTCGAGAAATAGGAAAACTCGAAATTAAGAAGCGAAATAACCATTTGCTCCTCGTCGATATCCGATGCAAAAACACCGCTTTCCTTTCCGCGCCTTATCTGCGCTCTTATATATTCTATTGTAGGATTTTTGATTTTTGCAACACCCTCGTTTTCAAGATATTTGGCACCGCAAAGATTCTCCCACATTAGCATTCGTACGAACGTGGGGTTTCTTTCAAGGAAGCTGAAGCTGACGTGAACTATATTCCTTATTGCCGCAATAGGAGATATATCGTCGATATAATACTTTTTCTCATACTCGGCAAGGCGCGAATACACCTCTTGAAGCACCACTCGGTAGAGCTGCTCCTTGCTTGTGAAATGCTCGTAAATCATACGCTTATTCACTTCAGCCCCGCGCGCAATTTCATCTATCCTCGCGCCAAACATTCCCTTTTCGGAAAACTCGCGTTCCGCCGCTGTGAGAATTTTGCTTTTTGTAAGCTCTGTCTTTTCTTCCTGTTTCATTAAGCACCTCGCAAAAGTAACTTTTTAGTTATTTTATCACAGCTTTATTATTTTGTCAATATTATCCGTAATTTTTGATAAAAAATTATTTTTTAGTGAAATTTCAAAAAAACATTGACACGCTATTACAAATGTTGTATAATTTTTGTAACTAAACAGTTATACACTTTGGAGGATAATAATATGGTAAAAATCGCTATCGTAGGCACCGGTATAATCGGACTTTCACACATAAAGGCTCTTTCGGAAATCAAAGAGGCAAAGCTCGTAGCGCTATGCGATATCAACGAGGCGGCGGTTTCGGCACTCGCCAAAGAATACGGCGTTCCGTACTTTACCGACTACAAGGATATACCCGGCGGCGTAGAGTGCGATGCGGTTATACTCAATTTACCCCACGGTCTTCACGCCGAAAGCACGGTATTTTTCCTTGAGTCAGGAATAAACGTGCTTATCGAAAAGCCTATGGCAAATACCGCCGAGGAATGTCACGCGATGCTCGCCGCCGCAAGAAGTAGCGGAAAGCATCTCGCCGTTGCACATCCGCAAAGGCATTTTGGTGCTATTGCAAAGGTAAAGGAAATCTTCGACTCGGGTGAGCTCGGTGAGTTTTGTATGTGCACGGGACAGCGCTCGATAAACTATTTCCGTGACGACAGACCCCGCTGGTTCTTGTCAAAGAAGCTTGCGGGCGGCGGTATAGTTATGAATTACGGCGCACACGAGCTTGATAAAATACAGTATATTACCGGCAAACGTGTCGAAAAAGTATACTCAAGTTGTCAAAATATCAAAAACGATTATGATATCGAAGGTCACGCGCAAATTTTCGGAAAGCTTTCGGGCGGCGCTACCTTTTCACTTACCTTCTCGGGCTACTCTAACGTAGTTTACGACAACTATTACTACTTCACAAACGGTGCTATGCGCGTTCTTGGCAGCCGTCAGCTTGAAATAAACAGAGGCGGCGGCTGGGAGTCTGTTACAATCGATACCGAGGGCGAGGGAATCAAGCGCGAGGTTGTGGAATTTATCAAGCTTCTTTCGGGTGAGTGCGCCAACATCGCCGATGCCGAATACGGAAAAGATATAATCGAGGCTATCGAAAAAATTTACGAGAGTCAAATATAAAGCATTTTAAAAGAGCGAAATTTGATATGAAAAATCTTCTGAAAAAATACGTTAACGAGTTTAATGGGTGCGACAACGAAATATATATAAACGACGTTCCAAACTCTGAGGCATACGAATGGTTATGTGACAGGATTCCTCTTTTCGAGTGCTCGGACAAGGAGCTTGAGCGTACGTATTATTTCCGATTCTGGACGTACAGAAAGCATATAAAAAAGACCCCTGAGGGATTCGCCGTTACCGAATTTTTGCCAAACGTTCCGTGGGCGGGAAAATATAACATTATAAATGCACCCGCTGCTCATCATTTCACCGAGGGACGTTGGCTTCGAAATTCAAAAAACGTTTTCCGTGACTATCTTCGATTTTATCTTAATAACCCCCGCGACTCGCACATATACAGCGCTTGGCTTTTATGGTCTGCAATGGAGTACGAAAAGGCTTGCGGCGAGCTTCATATCGGAAAAGACGACCTTGAAAAGATGGTCGGCTACTACGAGGAGTGGGAGAAAACGCACAAGCTTTCCTCGGGATTTTTCTGGTCGTACGACGGATATGACGCGATGGAATACTCCATCAGCGGAAGAAAAATGGGAAAAAGCGTCAAAGGAATCCGCCCGACGCTAAATTCATATATGTACGCCGAAGCTGTGGCTATCGCATATTTTGCAGACAGACTCGGCGAGAAAGAAACGAAATCCGAATACGAGAAAAAGGCAGAAGAATTAAGGCGCCTTATTAATTCCACGCTTATAAAAGACGGCTTTTACAGAGCGCTTCACGGCGAGTGTGACGATGACGTCGACAACGTGCAGCACGCGGCAAATACCGATTCACCAAGAGAGCTTATCGGGTATATTCCGTTCATGTTCGATATTCCAAGTGAGGAAATGACCGACGTATTTAGGCTTCTTGACGACGAGGACGTTTTTCTCGCAAAAACCGGACTTTCAACCGCGGAAATCACAGACCCGCGTTATATGGGAAAATTTGACCACGAATGCTTATGGAACGGATACGTTTGGCCGTTTGCCACATCGCAAGTCTTAACGGCACTTATACGCACAATACACGCAGGACATCCCGAATACAAGGATACGCTTATCCGACACTTGAAGCTGTACTCGAATATGCACCGAATAGTGCTCGGGGACAAAGTACTCCCTTGGATAGACGAGGTTATGAGCCCGCACGAACGAAAATGGACGTCGCGCGAGATACTCGAGTCACTCGGTTGGAGAGAAAACCTCGGTGGCGTTGAGCGCGGAAAGGACTACAACCACTCTACCTTCTGCGACCTCGTCATAACGGGAATCGTCGGCGTCAGAACCGATACGGAAAGTCTGACACTTGACCCTAACATCCCTGCCGATTGGGATTATATGAAGCTTGAAAATCTTGAGTACCGCGGCAAGCTATATACGGTTATATACGATAAGACCGGTGAGCGTTACGGATGCGGCTCGGGCATTAAAATAATCGAAGGAGAATCCATATAAGGATACACGCTACGCGATTCATTCGTAACGCATTATGCAAAGTAAAGTTTTCATTTCGTTACAAAAGCGCAAAAAAGAGTAGAACTCAATGTTCTACTCTTTTTTTAAAACAAACGCAAAGCGCAACGAAATATTATATAAATGGACGTTAAAAACCGACAAGCCGTTGCTTGTCGGTTTTCATTATCACATAAAGTGAG
>JAZNFU010000368.1:0-7426 GCA_045576135.1 Eubacteriales bacterium | reverse complement strand
ACGCTCGGCCAGGAGTACGGCACCGGCTCGCCCTTATGCTCAAAGCCGCACCAGACGAAGCAGCCTATGACGTAAGGGTGCTTTTTTACCGCCTCCATAGTTTCGTCAATCGATTCGGAAAACCAATCGGCGTAATCGTTGCCGGACGAGGAAAATACCCGCCTCGCTTTGTTTGTTTCGTAAATGCCGCGCGTCGCAAAGGTCGGACAGTTTTCGGTTCCGAGTATCAGCTTTTCCGGCTGTCTTTCGTGGCACGCGAGGTAGTTTTTAATATTGTAATTAGCCCCGATAATATCAAGCGTGTCGGCGGCGTTTTTCTTTTCCAAAAGACCGGAATTCTGCGCCGCGGTCACGAAGCGCGTATCGTCGAGCGAAAGCACCGTTTCGCGCATTTTTTCGGCAATGCGGTAGCCTCGCTCGTCGTTTTGCCACGGCTCCTCGTTGAAAAGCGAGTAGAAAACGACCGAGGGGTGATTGCGCGAAAGCTTAACCAAGGCGCGAAGCTCCGTAAGTGCGTCCTCCGAGCGTGAGAAGGTGCGGTTTTCAACCATAACGAGCATACCGACTTTGTCGCATACGCGAAGAAGCTCCTCGCTCGGTGCGTTGTGTGCGGTGCGGTATGCGTTGACTCCGAGTGATTTAAGCTTCCTTATTCTGTATTCGATAAGCTCCTTCGTGAGTGCCGCGCCGACACCCGCGTGGTCCTGGTGCGAGCATATTCCTTTTATCGCGTAACGCTCGCCGTTCAGGTAAAATCCCATATCGCAAATAAGCTCTATATCCCTGAAGCCTACGTTGGCTTCGAAGCTGTCAATGACGGAATTTTCATACTTTAGTTTGCAAACTAAGCGGTAAAGGTGCGGATTTTCGGGACTCCAAGCCGTTGGCGAGTCGATTTTTATGCAAAGCTCGGTCCTCTCTTTTGCGCTCATTTCAAGCCTTGCAACCTCACCGCCCCGCTCGTCTGTGAGCGTTATTTCCACCGCCGCGCCGTCGCACGAGCGGCTGAGGGCAATATCCGCACGCAGATAGTGCGCCCCCTCTTTCCTTTCGGTACGGATAAAGCAATCGTCCTTATTAAAGTGAAGGCTGTCGCGCAGCTCTATAACGGCGGGGCGATATATGCCCGCGCCCTCGTAGAACCAGCCCTCCGCGCGTCCGCCGTCGGAGCGAACGTATATTTCGTTATTCTCTCCGGGTATCAGATAATCGCCTATTTCGGCACAGAATTTGTTATATCCCGAGAAATTTCTTTTCGCAATCACGCCGTTTACGAAGACGGTGCACTCGCCGAGGATACCCTCGAAAATAATCTTGGCGCTCTCTATTTTTTCTTTGCCGAGCCTGACGGTCTTGCGGTACCAGCCGACCTCGCGCCTTTTGTATCCGTTCATCGCCTCGGCGCGTTTATCGTACGGCAGGTACGAGAGCCAATCGTGTGGGACGAGCACCTCCTCCCACCTTACAGCGTCGGCGTCGTATTTATGCAAAGCGCCGCCCGCCTCGGCTATGATATGACAGTCATCGGGCTTAAGCCGTTTTTTTATCGGAAGCTCGCCGAGGTGAAATTCCCACGCGCCGACGAGGCTTATATCATAATTCGCCGTATCCATTCATCCAAAGCTCTCTGTATGAAATTTGAGGCGATGCGTAGTGCTCCCAATGAAGCTCTGTGGGACTGTTTCCTACGTATTCGGATTGCTTTCCGATTATTTGTATAAGTCCGTTTGCTTTAAGACGGACGAAGGCGTAAAGCGGCTCCTTGTAGGGAATGATGTACTGAAGCTGCCCGTAATCCTCCTTGACATCGTCGGCGCGCGAGCTTTGCTCGGTGTAAAGCGGGCCGATATACTTATGGCTCATACTGTTTACGATGTAGTAGTAAATGCCGCCCTTTACTCGATACTCGTCGGCGTGGTCGTGTCCCGAAAATACCATCGTGACCTTGTTGTAGCCCGCGCGCTCGTTCGTGCGCCAAAGTATTTCGCGGAAGGCGTGTATATTGACGATACGCCAATCGCCCACCTCACAGGTCGCGTGCATAAATAAGAAGCAGCGCTTGTCGGTTGCCGCAAGGTCGGCTTCAAGCCACTCTAATTGCTCGGGCGGAATATGACAGTTGCCGAAATTCGTTTTCCGATTTTCGTAGTGAACGTATTTATCGCCGATTTTCGCATAGTTGGTGTCAAGGACGACGAAGTGATAGTCGCCGGCGTCGAAGCTGTAATAATTTTTCTCCTGACCGAGCATTTTTAATACCGCCGTCATATCGCTGAGCTCTGTTTCGTGGTTTCCGATGGTGTGGTAGGCGGGGCCTTTAAATTTATTCCAGACTCCCATAAGCTCGTGTCCCTCGGGTGAAAACGAGGTAAAATCTCCAAGTTGGATAATGAAATCCGCGCCTCGCTCGTTTGCCTCGTTAACGAATTTCTCGACTCTCCATCTCTCGTCGCTTCGCGCGCCGTGGTGAACGTCGGCACAAATTCCGAAAAGAATGTCTTTTTCCATTAATTCAATAGAATACCCGCGCTCGATTTTGGGGTATTCGTTCCTCCTATAGTTTTTTTCAGTATATCAGCAGTTTGCCCGGCAGTAAATGGCATATAAGGAAATTTTGCAAAATAGGGAAACAAAAAGCTGATATTTTAATAAAAAAGCTCGGTTTTATTGACAAAAGGGAAATGCGGTGGTATAATTGTGTATCAATATAACGGGAGCGATTGGGGAGCTTTTGGCTATGGACTTTTCAAATTTGCGCGTGAGTGAAATAACGAACGTATTAAGGCACACGCCGTCGGTGCGTCAATGGCACTCGCAGAAGCGCGAAACGCATATTATCGGTATACAGCTGTTCGGCGTTATGCACCACGAAATCGGGGGAAAGAAGCTTACTCTCGGCGAAAACAGCCTGTTTTTCTTCAATCGCGACGAGGATTTTTCGGCATCCGTCGGCGAGCTTGGTGAGTCCTTCACGGTTCATTTCAAGACCGACGAGCCGATACAAACCGAGAGCTTTGCCAAAAGGGCGCAAAGCTCCGCCGACGCGGTGTCGATACTGACAAAGCTTGAGCGGCTTTACAGTCTGCATCGGGCAAACGGACATCAGGCGATGAGCTGCTTTCACCGTTTTTGCGGGATAATAGAAGACCTGTGCGAGAGGGAGTATCATAAAAGCGACGTCCGTATCGAGCGTGCGCGTGAGTATATGGATTTGAATTATGGGGACTCCGAGGCGCTCTGTGCGGCGGCGCTTGTGACCGGACTTTCAAGGCGGCGATTCAATACGCTTTTCCGCGCGCACCTGGGCGTGACGCCTAACGAATATCTCACGTCGGTCAGAATAGCAAACGCCAAGCGCCTGCTTACCACGGGAAGCATTTCGGTGAGTCGGGTGGCGCAAATGTGCGGCTTTCGCGATATATATTATTTCAGTAAGCTTTTTCGGGCGAAAAGCGGCTCGTCGCCGACCGAGTACGTTAAAAGCGGCGGTGGGGTGTAGCGCGTTTTTCTCGCTCGCGCCACTTGACACGCGTTTTCCTTCGTGCTAAAATACTTGAGTATAAATGAGTAAAAAATCAAGGACACTTTCTTATGTCAAAACGTAAGCTTTCGTTTATTTATCCGATTCTTCTGCTTTTTGCGGCGATTATATGGGGCTTGGCGTTTGCTGCCCAGGGTATGTCGACGGATATCGGCGCTTTTACGATAGGCGCTGTAAGAAATCTTTTCGCGACCGTCTTTTTACTGTCGGTAATACCGATTTTCGATAGGCTTTTGAAAAACGGAAGATCTATTTTGCCCAAAAAGAATAATGCTCCGTTTACCAAAACCGAGCTTGTCGGCGGCGTTTTGATGGGTTCTTTTCTCACCCTTGCCTCCGCGCTTCAGCAGATGGGACTCAATTTTGGCACGGATGCGGGAAAGGCGGCTTTCATAACCGCGCTTTACGTCGTTTTGGTGCCCGTGTTTTCAAGGCTTTTCGGCAAAGCTCAGCCGATAAACGTGTGGATTAGCGTTTTCATTGCGGCGGGTGGCTTCTATCTTCTCTGTATCGGGGGAGATTTCAGTATAGTTCCGTCCGACCTTTTAATTCTTTGCTCCGCGGTCGTTTTCGTTTTCCATATTCTCGTAATAGACCGCTTCTCGCCCCACGGCGACGGTGTCAGAATGTCCGCCGTACAGTTTGCCGCCGGATTCGTTTTAAACAGCGTGCTGGCACTTATTTTTGAGAGTCCAATAGATTTCGCCGCCGTCGGCTCGGCGATTTTGCCGCTTCTTTATCTCGGTATCGGCTCGAGCGGTATTGCCTATACGCTTCAGATAATAGGTCAGCGCGGAACGCCGCCTGCCGCCGCATCCTTGATACTTTCGCTTGAGTCCGTGTTCGGCGTCGTCGGCGCCGCAATCATACTCGACGAGGTTATGCTGCCGAGGGAGTATATCGGATGCGTGATAGTCTTTGCGGCGGTTATACTTTCTCAGCTTGACGTCCACGCACTTTTGGAACGGCTCGGCAAAAAACAAAAATCCGATGAAAACAACGCGAATATGTAAATAAGTATTGACAAAAAACAAAAGAAACGGCTGATTTTGAGTGACGCTTGTCGGCGAGTCCTCACCCAAGTTTGCCGTTTCTTTTTTATGTGCTTTATCATTTTTTGCTATTTGTGACAAGCTCTATACACGCATCGCAAAGCGGAACGGTTGCGTTTTTGCCTAACGCTTTGCGGCATATACGGCAGGTCGATTTTTGCGGACGAATAATAATTTCGTCGTCGGTTAAGAGCATATTCACCTCACCGTCAAGCTCTATTCCAAGCTCTTTTCTGTATTCCTTTGGAATTACGAGTCTGCCGACCTTATCTATTCTCGCCATATAGCCCCCCCTAAAAACAAAAAGTGCGCCAACGTGAGTCAGCGCACCGAAAAACGCAAACTCCAATTGTCGCCAAACAAATCGAGTTAAGTAGAGCTTTTACACAAAACCTAAGCCGGGAATCTGCGCTTTTGCCAAATCATATTGGCTTAAGTTTTTTGTAAAAGGGCATAGAACGCCCCGAAAAAAATAAAAGGACTCCACTTTTTTATATTCGATTTGTTTGGCAGGATTATTATAGCACAACGAGTTGGCAATGTCAATAACAAAAAAGATTATTTTACATTTTTTGCCAAACGGTCAAAAAATCTTCCTAAAATAAAATTGCACAAGTCCGAAAGAAACGGACTTGTGCAAACGAAAAAATCTTTGTTTTTAGCTTTGCTGTCGGTTTTGTGCTTTGCGACAAGGTGGGAGTTATATTTCAATATCTCTGCCTTCGAGGGCTGCGAGTCCCTCGCGGAATGCGGCGGCGGCGACGAGTCTGTCCTCCTCGCTGTCTGCTGTAAGCATAGGAAGCAGCGTTCTGAAGATTTCGCCGCGCACCGACATATCGCGCTTGAGATATTCGGTACCGTAAAGCGGCATAGTCTTATCAATCATATCGAAATAGTAAAGACCGAAGGCGTCGAATTCAAGATGCTTCGGCACGATAAACCTCGGCTCTATGTAACCGACGAGCTCAACGCGAAGCGCGGTTTCGCTTCCGTATTTCTTCTCGCTTATCAGCCTGGTTATGCGGTTGATAATCTCGTTGTTGGTATTAACTCCGGTTATATCTATCTGTTCGGTGATGAACTGCGTGTGTCCGAAATTGAGAGCCTTGGTGTCTATCGAAAGCTCGCCGTCACGGTACTTTACGGTGTAAAGGAGCGCCGAGCCCATACCGTTATCCTCAAAGCCCGCGCAAACCAAAGCGCCGCTGTATCCGTACATCGAAGCGCCGAGGTCGATAAATCCCGTTCCCTGATGTCTTGAGCCGAGCGCGTAATAATCTGCGCCGAAGGATTTGAGTGCGCTCTCGGGGATAGGACAGTTTTTCGAATCAATCTCGCCGTCGATATCGCAATAGCCGCAAACGATGTTGATTTTCGAGCTGTCGTCAACGCTTCTGTCGTAAAGCGGATTTTCATTCATATCCGGCTCGGTAAACGCCCAACCGTAGACGGTGACTCTGTCGTCCTCGAAATCAAATCTTCCAAGCGTGCTATCGGAGAAAACGTGACAGTTTTCGGGAAGTCTTCCCGAGGTGTAGATGGGGTTGCCGTTATAGCTGTCGCATCTGCCGGGCGCGATTATGAACTGAGTTTCGGGGCAATTGTTGAATTCTCTGATAAGCACCTCTGCTGTATTGTTCGTCGCGTATTTGGTATCAAAAAGGTCACCGCTGATAAGAACGTAGTCGATATTACGCTCTTTTATATGATCCATCATACGCATAAAGGTGGAGCGAAGCTCTCTGCGGCACTCCTCGCTTTTCTCGGAGGAAAGGCCGACGTAGGGCGTATCCAGATGTATATCCGAGCAGTGCAAAAATCTTATAAGCTTTCCTGAGTCCTTCTTCATAAAAAACTCCTCCTTCGTGCTTGTTACGTACCTTTTAAAATCAGTATAACATTTTTATTTGGTAATTTCAATATTTTTGTCAAAAAAACTTTAAAAATGTCTTGATAACGAAATGATTTTATGCTAAAATAAATTAAATATATTTCAAGGCAGAAATAATCGGGAGGTAAATATGCTCGCACTCGCAGTCAGAAATACGGCGAAGCTCGTAAGAGAGAAGTCGAAAACCGAGAACATCCGCTTGGGCAGATTCTTTACGAAAAAGGAAATCGCGCGCCTTATGGGGCAGATGGTGCAAATAGATGCAAAGAAAAGCGCGTACACCGTGCTCGTTCCCGGTGCGGGAACGGGAATTTTAGCGGCTGCCGTCGTTGAGCATATATGCAAAAGTACGTCCGCCTGCACTCAGATATTCGTCACCTGCTATGAAAACGACGAAAGATTTATACCGATGCTTGAGGACAACCTTGAGCGCATAAGGAAAAAGTGCCGCCACGACTACGGCGTGCGCCTTTATCCCACGGTTTACCGTGAGAACTATCTTACCGAATCGAAAAGCCACTATACCGTGACCTTCTTTGACTCGGTTGCGGACAAGTTCGATATAATAATTCAAAATCCCCCAAGCGAGCTTTATCTCAAAGGCTCACCCGAGGCGGAGGCTGTCGGCGGTGTAACTCAGCTTAAAATCGGAGCGCAGTATCTTTTCGCGCGCCTTGCGGCGACGCATCTTGAGGACGGCGGACAGCTCGTCACGGTTTTGCCGACGACGGTTGCGACGGCGAGCGAGCTTCGCGGCTTCAGGGAGAGAATGGCGTCCGAGCTTTCGCTTCGCAAAATCCATCTTTTCGTAGGAAAGCAGAAAAACGCCAAAAGAGCCGTGCCGCTCGGAAAGAATATAATTCTCGCTTACGCCAAGGACGCGGAGCGTGAAAAAATAGAAATCTCGGTTTCCAAGGACTCGAAAAACGTGCAAAAGACCGA
>JAZNFU010000367.1:0-8986 GCA_045576135.1 Eubacteriales bacterium | reverse complement strand
TGCTTGCCTTTGCCTTCGTTTCCTGTAACAGTACGGGCGGCACGAACGACAATGGTAATACGGACGTTGGCGAAACCTCTGCGAAGATTTTGGCTATGTACAGCAGAAAATCTCCGACCAAGAGCGTTACCGTTGCAACATATAAGTTCCTCGAAACCACGCTTCAGGATACGACCACGCTCGTAAGCGGTAAGATTGACGGAACGAAGGATGCGGCTAAGCTTACGCAGGTTACTCAAAGACTTCGTAGCGTTGCTGACGGCTCTACCGCGATTATCCTCGGTCCGATTGAGGAAACTACGACCGTTAAGGAATATTGGGAGGGACGCGGCGTTCGTACCCAGGTTAACGGCGGTGCCTTCGGTTCTTGGGACGGCTCGGCTTCTAACTTTGCTCCGAGTGAGGGCTCGATAACCCTTAACATAAGTGACGACATGATCGGCAATATAAAGGATGAGGGAAAGACGATCAGCTTCACGGTTGCTGCCGCAAATACCGAAACCGTTCTCGGTAAGAAAATTGCTTCCAACGTTGCGGTAACTATTCAGCACGACGGTGCCTGCGTCGTCGGAATAACCCTTACCTATACCGAGGCTGCAACGGCAAACTCTCCCAAGATTGACGTAGTTATAAACGTTGAATATTCTTACGATATAGAGAATATTACGATAGGTTAATTTAAGAAAGGATGAAAATTATGAAAAAGCTTTTAGCAATGATCGTTGCTCTGTCTTGCATATTTTGCATCTTTTCTTGCAATAGTACTGACGACGACGGCAACAAAACCAACGCGCCGAGCATTCCCGTTTCCGAGGGCGGCGTAAGCTTTGCGGAGTTTGTAAGCGCGGTAGAGGGTATGTCCTCTGTGAAAACGTCTTCCATCAAGACCTCGTATACTACCGAGGGTAAGGGTACGCTTGAGTCTGTGTTCAGCATTGCTTACAATACCGATGGCTCGGCAAGTATGGAGTTTACAACCGAGAGATACGGTAGCCTTGCGAACGACGAGGATTTCATTGTGACCGAGGGTCCGTTCGTCGTTGAATGCGATAAAAACGGTAACTACTCGCTCGACGGCGTGGCTTCCGGAAACGTTATGGCAAGCGGCGCGTACAGACTTAACCTTGACCAGTATAAGCTGTACGATGCGAGAATTGAGGGTAACGTACTCTACGCAACCGTCTTTTCCACCGATACGGCAGACGTGCTCGGCACGCAAATAGTGGCAACCGTTTCGTTGTCGGTCGTTATCAACGGAGGAAAAATAACTGCTCTTTCTGCTGATTACATAATAAACGGCAGCTGGGTAAGCGTAAAGTGTGAATACGGCTTCTAATGCCAAATAAGTAAAACGGCGGCTTGGTGCCCACGACAGTGTAGGGAGTGATGCCGAAGCCGCCGTTTTTGTTTATGATGAACGCTTGCACCTCGGAGATATCGGGGACGAATTTAGATGTAATAAAAAATGCGAAGCGAGTACATATAATAAAGCATATAATAAATATGTAGGAAAGCAAGAAAATCGAGCGCAAGCTTTATAATTAGTTAACAGTGTGTTAATGATTTATACACATTTCTTTGCTACAATATATTAGTCACAATGAGCGTAGCTCGCTCCGCGAGCGTCTTGGTTTTAGCAAAACGAGGGCAACGCACCACCTCGACCGAGGTGCAGCTTGCCGGGAGTATAACCGGTCGAAAACTTATATTACAATTTAATACGGACCATTAGCTCAGTTGGTTAGAGCTACCGGCTCATAACCGGTCGGTCCTAGGTTCGAGTCCTAGATGGTCCACCAATAAAAACCTCATCCGAACAGGGTGAGGTTTTTATTTATCCATTGCGAAAGCAATGGTATATCATCCGACGGAGTCGGTATCTCATCGCCGAAGGTGTATATCATCAGCCGCAGGCTGTATCATCTTTCGCAATGATGATATACAATGCTCCGCATTGATGATATACCGCAACAAGCTGCGGATGATATGCACGGCAAAGCCGTGATTGAGATATAGTGGTTCGACTTTTGTGAAGCAATCTCGTTTACCGAGCACTGAGTGACGGTAGCTTGTCAGATACCAAGGAGTAGCACAGGGTGCCAAATTCTTTATAACCCTTGAATAATTTGTAAAAATATTATATAATTCAACATATAAGAAAGGAGTAAGTTCGAAAATGAGAAAATGGATATTTGGTTTTATTGTTCTTTTTTTGGTTTGATATTCTCCCTCAAACTGCAGAGCGACTCCGTTCCAAACATCTTTATCATTGAAGCCATAGTGCTTTTCTTCGCATATCTGTTGCAAATTGCATTACGAATCGTTGTTGTTTTCAAAATCAAGAAAAAAGCGGAAAAAGTTTACGGTTCGGCATTCAAATATAGTAGTGCGCAAAAGTTGGTTTTTGCTATATTTCCCAAACACATCTCTTTACATAATGAAGATAATACCGTGAACTTAGTAATAATTTTTGTGCGCAAAAAATATGTAAAATATCATTTCGCTTCTAAAAACAATGTGGAAGTTTACCGTGGAAACAGAGAAACTTATAGAACAGGAAAGCTTCAGTATTCTATTGGTAAAAATGTGACATGGAAGCTGGTGAGTAGCACGAAAATATCGTGTAATGAAAATTACAAAACAATTTTTATATTAACCAAAGCACCGATGGATGTTACTAGCTCCGATAAAACGGCAAGTGAATATCTGGAAAATGGAGATTTTTTCTTTGAGGATTGTTTAGTATATTCAAAGAAACATTTCATTGATATAGTTAAATAATATAACAAGGCGAGCAATTAAAAGCTCGCCTTGTTTAATTTATGCAATATATTTTCTCTACATTCACAAATCCAGAAAATCGGTACGGTATGTGAGACCGAAGGTTTTTGCAAGCGTGTCAAGCTGTCTGTTAGATATGCGGTTGACTATGGGAAGGGCGGCATATTTCATCCAAAGCGCCGCGCCTTTTTCTACGGTTTCGATAAGACCGAAGGTTTCGTCCATATCTTTGCCGGAGCCGTAAATACCGTGCTGTGCCCAGATAACCAAGCGGTATTCCTCCATTTTCTTTGCGGTGGCTATGCCGATTTCATTAGTGCCGCACACCATCCACGGAAGCACGCCGATGCCGTCGGGAAATACCACGATACATTCGGTGCAAGTACCCCATATAGTACGCGTAAAGCTCTTGTCGTCAAGAGGATGGACGTGAGTCATAGCTACGATGTTCGTGGGATGGCTGTGCATTACAATGCGGTGCTTTGGGTCTTGCTTCAAGCGTACAATGTGACTCATCAGGTGTGCGGGAAGCTCCGAGGTAAAGCGTCCGCCGTCGGCAAAGCCCCAAAGAAGCTCGGCTGTAGTGCCGTCCTTTGCTACACGAATAAGACCGAGGTTATCCTCTACATCATGTTCTACGTTTTTGAAATATTTGCCCGTTCCGGTTACAAGAAAATACTTTCCTACAAGCTCGCTTGCATCAAAATTCATCGGCATTTCACGCAATACCTTTGTTGTATCCAAGAAAGGCGTAACATCCTCCTCGTAAAGCAGATAGCTTATATTACCGCCGTTCCTCTCGTCCCAGCCAAGACGGTACATATTTGCGGTGGCGGCACACATTTCTTTCATAAAGGGGGCTTCTAAAATTCTTCTCATACACTTGCTCCTGTTTCGTTTTATTGACAGTAAACATTATAGCACAATTTTCATATTTGTCCATACTTGCTCATAATATTGACAAATGAACATTTTTATGCTAAAATATGAGCAAATTCAATCACTAAAACGAACGGAGAGGACTATGCTAACAGCGGAACGTCAAGAGGCAATCCTTGAACTATTAAGAAAAAACGGGAGCGCAACCGTGCGCAATATGGCAGGGGTGCTATATGTAAGTCAAGCGACTGTGCGCCGTGACCTTAGTGAAATGGAAGCGCACGGTCTGTTGCGCCGCAGTCACGGCGGTGCTGTGCTGGTTGAGAAAGATGAAAACGAGCCGTCATTTTTTGTGCGCAAAGAAGAAAATACAACCGAAAAACGTCTTTTAGCGCGGGCGGTGTTGCCGTATCTTGATGAGGGAAATTGCTTTTTCCTCGATTCCAGCTCTACGGTATTAGCACTCGCTGCTATATGGGACGCCACTCATAAGACTGTTATAACGAATGGCGTGGACACCGCGTTTCTTCTTTCACGCAAGCGTGACGTGCAGGTTGTGCTGCCCGGAGGAACGCTACATTATCTTGCCGGTGCTGTGTGGGGAGCTTTAACATTGCGGCAGTTAGAGGGTTTTTATGCGGATACATTCGTATGCTCTTGCGGCGGAATTTCTCCCGAGGGTTATTTGTACGAATCTGTAACCGAGGGCGAAATCAAGGCTACAATGCTACGTCATTCGGGTCGGCGTATTCTTATTGCAGACGGCAGTAAGCTCGGTCGTATGAGGACCTATCGCTTTGCAAGTCTTGCCGATTTTGATATGCTCGTGACAGAAAAAAGACCGAGCGATGAAATATGCCGTATTTGTGAGCAAAACAACGTAAAATTGTTGTTTCTGTTATAAACGAAAGGAGAATCTATATGAAAAGATTCAAACCACAGTATGACAAGGTGTTCCGGATAATTAATATTTCGATTTCTGTCTTTATGCTTGCAATAACACCTTTGGCAGTCATAGAACCGCTTTCGCTCGTTTTAATTATCCTAACCGATTTGTTCGTGGCTTATTTCTTAATCTCGCCGCTTTTCGGCTACGTTGAGCTTCGGGAAAAATCGGTTTTCATTAAATTCGGATTTTTTATGAAGTGCGAGATTCCGTACGATAAAATCTACGGCACGCAAAGGGTGAGAAAATTCTATTCGGACTCAATGATGTCGCTGAAAAATTCGATAGAGCACGTCAATATAAAGCACGATAAATTCAACCTCACGAGCATCAGCGTGGTTGATAACGACGGATTTTTAGCCGAGCTTGATAGGCGTAGATTTTCACAGTGAATAAAGTCGCAGATTTTTCACAAAAAGATTTTGCACCGCGTGTGAGTTTTAAATTAAATAAAATCAATAAAAAAGACCGCTTTTTCATCCTTTAACGGTGAAAAAGCGGTTTTTTTAATTTGTTTTTGTTTTTATTAAGTATACGAGTTGCCGTGGCCGCGAATCATATCAAAGTTGAAGGATACGTTCTCGGAAAGCTTCTTAGTTTTGAGATATCTTACAAGGCCGTGGGGATTGCTGATGTTGGCGAATAACATAGTAGCCTCAAGTCCGCCGGGGCAGTACACAAGCACGTTGCCGTAGCCGCATATAATCTCCTTAAGATGACGCAGGAAATTGGGAATCCAAACCCACATACAAGCAGGAATTCTTACTATTCTTGCATCGTACGTGCCGTACATTGTGCGAAGCTCTATAGCCTCGTCTCTTCTTATATCAATGGTTGCAAGTCTGCTGAACCACGGAATGCTGTCCTTGCCTTTTCTTCTTCTACCGCTTCGATACATAACTATGTCACCGTAGAACTCGAAAATTTCGGTTGTTGCGTTAACGCACAAGGCTAACTGCCAAATACCGTTGACAGCACTATAGAGGCCATTTAAAAAATTATAAAGCTTGATAGCACCGTCTACAGTTTGGAACACTGCAACCTTTTCATTGATCCAATCCATTATAATCTTCATAAATCCGGATGAATCAGACGAGTTCGGAAGCAGAGGCTTTATGTAATTTGTAAATATATCGGATATAACCTGACCGATGGCTTCTTTAAAAAAGAACTTGAGAAGAAACATTGCTATAGGCGGAAGGATAAGCCACCATTTCAAAGCGCTCCAAAAGCTTACCCTTGCAACGTATTCGGGCTTGCGTCTGACGTGATTTTTGCCGAGAAAATCGGTGGGCGGTGTGGTGTTTATTTTCATAATACAGCTCCATTTTAGTTTTGGTTGGATTTTATCGGATTTACGCGGTAGAGATTTTCGTGTGCCGAAATCGGCTCAAAAGTTCAGCCTCACTCCTCGTCAGCCTCGTAGGTGGGCTGAGCCTCTTCCTCGTAAACGAGCTCTTCTTCGTCCTCGTCATCATCGTCCTCGGCTTCGATTTCGTATACCTGCTCCGGCTCGATGGCGGACTCAGCTGCATAAGACTCCTCAGCGGCGCTGTCTACCTCAGCCTGTACGACGGCATCGTCAGCCTTTTCCGCATCTCTTTGCTGCTTTCTTTTCTTGAAATACTTCTTGTTTCTCGATACTGCGATAAGGCAGAACACGAACTGGAAGAAGCAGAGCACGATAATTCCGTGGAACAGATAGAACCAAGCGATAATGTTGAGAAGGACGTTGGCAACGACGAAATATCTTGCAAGTATGCCAAGCACGAGCGTTGCTATCGCAAGCACGAGGAAGGACGTGCAGATAAGATTAACGAAATCATTTGCAAGACCCCCGATAGCGGGACTCTGTGCCTTAAGGTCGGTCAAAATATCCTTAACTTCGGGCATAGCGCAAACTGTTATAAGCAGATAGTATGTAGCGAATGTTATGATTGACGCAAGAACAGCAAAAACGACTGAAGCCTTTGAACGTTTAATCATGAGTGTTATCTCCTAAAAGTATTATATATGTAAAATTATAGCACTACGTTCACAAATTGTCAAGCGATGTGAAAATTTTTGGTAAATTTTCCTTCAATTTTCGGGTGCGGTTAGCGGTTTTACCTGAAATATTCCGGTGCAAATCCCGAAAACACGCAAAAAAGTCGATGCAAGCGTCAGCCTTGGGGACGCTTGCATCGGGGAATTTTATAAAATTATTTCGCCAAGCCACATAACGATTGGCATCGTAGCGACCGAAATGAGCGTGGAAACCGCAACGATACGGCTGACGTAGGGTGCGTCGCAGTCGTATTTTTCCGCGAACATCGTAGCAGAGGTGGCTGCGGGCGCGCACGCCATAATAAGTATACAGCTTGACACGGTTTCATTCACGGGTGCGCCGAGGAGCGATATAAGCTTCATACACAGCATTACCGTAATAGGCAGGCTGATATGGCGCAAGAACAGAAATTTATACATCTCGGTATCCTTGAATATACCGCCAAAATCCATATCCGCCATACGAAGGCCGAGCACGACCATAGAAAGCGGTGCAACGAGGTTTTTGAGCATCTCGAAGCTGTCGTATACAAGCTCCGGCACGAATTTTCCGACCCCGGTGGCAAGAACCGCTATACCGACGAAGGATGCGATATTTACCGGGTGGAATATTACCTTTACCCAGTTTATCGGTTTTTTGGTTTTGTGCTCCTCGTATTCGGTAAGGACGTCGCCGTCGGTGAGTCCGTCGCCGTCTTCGTCGCGGTCGGCGGTACAAAGATAAACGCCGAGTGACCAAAGAAACATATTAAAGGTTACATTGTAAATAGATGCGTATATCGTAGCCTCGGCACCAAGCACCGCGCTGATAAGCGGTATTCCCATAAACGCCGCGTTTGAGAATATCGTCGCAAAGCGAAGCATTCTGCGTCTGCCGTCGGGCGCTTTCTTGAAAAGCATAAGCGCACAGATTGAGAAAATTACGTGCGCGAGAATCGAAAGCAGAAATACCCAAAGGGCGTTTATCCATATTCCCTCGCCCGAAAATCCGAGATATGCAAAAACGATAAGAGAGGGCTGTGCTATGTAAAGCACGAGATTCGAAAGTCCCTTACCGAACGAGCCGTCGCAAAGACGGCATTTTTTCATAATAATACCGGGAAGCATCATAATGAAAAGTATAGCTACGTTAAAAATCAGTTTTCCTATATCCATAAAAGCTCCAAGGTGCGTAATGTTAAATATTTTATCATATTTTGTCTGCTAAGTCAAGAAAATTGTCAATAAATGTATTTTAAAACCGTGTTTTAGTCTTTTTTTGATACGTTTTAAATCTTTTCGCATAAGATATAGCAGACGCTCCCTGCCAAAACTGGCGGAGCGGGACATTATAAAGGTTGTAAAAATGGAATTTGAGGTCTTACTTGGAATTATGATACCGTTTATCGGCACGGCAATAGGTGCGGGTGCGGTGTTTTTCTTAAAGAGGTCGGGTGGGGTTCTGTTCTCGGCACTCGGCGGCTTTGCCGGCGGAGTTATGATTGCCGCTTCGGTATGGAGCTTGCTTATTCCCGCTATGGAATGGTCGGCTGGTGCGGGGGTTGACTCACCGCTTCCCGCCGTGCTCGGCTTTTTAGTCGGAGTTGCCGTTTTTATATTTCTCGATTGGCTCGTGCGTTGCTTTGGTGGCGCGAGTCGTGACGGAAATGACTCGTCTGCGAAAAGCAATATTATGCTGACGCTTGCCGTGACGGTGCACAATCTTCCCGAGGGCGTGGCGGTTGGAATAGTCTACGCCTGGCTTTCGTCGGGCATCGGGGGCATAAGCTCTGTGGCGGCTCTGACCCTGGCGGTCGGGGTTGGTATACAGAATATCCCCGAGGGCGCTATAATATCGCTTCCATACCGAGCCGTTGGCGTCGGGCGCGTGAGGGCGTTCAGGCGCGGAATAATGTCTGCCGTAGTGGAGCTTATCGGCGCCGTTTTAGCAATAGTGTTTACGAGCGCGCTTTTGCCGATTTTACCGTATCTGCTCGGCTTTGCAGCGGGAGCTATGATATACGTCGTCGTAAAGGAGCTCGTTCCGCAGGCGTGTCGGTGTGCCTATGAAAATCTCGGTACGGTGTCCTTCGCCGCGGGATTTGCTCTTATGATGACGCTTGACGTCCTCCTCGGATAGTGACAAGGCTGTACCGTACGGAATATTTACGCGGCTTTTGCCACGCCTAAAAAAGGGGCTTTCTCATTAAGAATTCAAATAAATCAAGACAAAAAAACGAAAAACACGGTCAGAATTGTAGTTTTAGCGAATTCTTAATGAGAACAGAACCTCGGGGCGAACGAATTTGGAGCAGAAATCCTTGGCTGAGGAGCGAGAAGCGTACAAAGGTACGC
>JAZNFU010000366.1:0-1946 GCA_045576135.1 Eubacteriales bacterium | reverse complement strand
TCCGCTTGCGTATATGAGAGGACGAACGCTTGACGATTCGTTTATCATTCTTGACGAAGCGCAGAATACTACACCCGAGCAGATGAAAATGTTTATGACTCGTCTTGGATACAATTCAAAGGCGGTCGTAACCGGTGACTTATCGCAGACGGATTTGCCAAGCGGGCAGAAAAGCGGACTTGCAATAGCGGCGAAGGTGCTCGGCGGCATTGATGATATAGGAATTTTTGAGTTTGCCGATAGGGACGTCGTCCGCCACAGACTCGTCAGAAAAATAATCGTAGCTTATGAAAAATACGAGCGTGAGAGCAGAAACAAGCAGCAAAAGCCACAGGATAAACCAAGAGGTGAAAAATGAAGCTGAATATAAACTTTTCAAGAACAAGCAGCGTTAATGTAAACTATGATTTGAAAAAAACGGTAAGAGATGCGATTCTGGCAACTCTTTCATATGAGAAATTCAAGTATGACGTATCGGTTTCGGTTAGCTTCGTTGATAACGCTTATATAAGAGAGCTTAACCGTGAATACAGAGGTGTGGACAAGCATACCGACGTTTTGTCCTTCCCGATGTATGAGCCATCGGAGCTTGACTCGGCGGAGTGCGAGCTTGGCGGAGCTTTACTCGGCGACGTCGTAATATCCGTTGAACGCGCGAGAGAGCAGGCTGCGGAGCTTGGCAACAGCTTTCTTCGCGAGGTTGCCTTTCTTGCGGTGCATTCGACTCTCCATCTTCTCGGCTACGACCACGAAAGAAGCAAAGAGGACGACGAGCTGCAGTGCGAAAAACAAAGGCGGATAATAACCGGACTTAGTATTTTGGGGGATGAAAAATGAAGAAAACAGCTTTTATTGCAATAGTCGGAAGACCTAACGTGGGAAAATCCACGCTGCTTAACAGTATACTCGGCGAAAAGGTGGCTATCGTTTCAAAGAAGCCCCAAACTACGAGAAACAGAATAACGGGTATACATACGGTTGGGGAAAATCAGTTTGTTTTCCTTGATACACCCGGTATGCACACGCCGAGGACAAAGCTTGGTGATTTTATGGTAAAAACCACCAATGATACTATCGGCGGCGTTGACCTTGCCATACTCGTAGTAGAGGCAAGAGAGGCCGCCGGTGATATTGAAGCACAGCTTATCAGTCGTGCAAAAAACGAGGGAATACCTATGATACTCGTTATAAACAAGGTCGACGCCGTCCGCCGCGAGAACGTGGCAAAGACGATTGCGGCATACGCTGCGGCTTATAATTTCGCTGCGGTCGTTCCGCTTTCGGCAAAATCGGGAAAGGGTATTGATATACTGCTTTCCGAGTGCGAGGGGCATCTTAGCGAGAGCGAGTGGTTTTTCCCCGAGGATATCGTGACCGACCAGCCCGAGCGTCAGCTTGCCGCGGAAATAATCAGAGAGAAGCTGCTCCGCAAGCTTGACGAGGAAATACCGCATGGTACTGCCGTTTGCATAGAGGAGTGGAGCGAGAGCAAAAACAGCGTAGCTATCCGCGCTGAGATATATTGCGAAAAGGCATCTCACAAGGGAATAATCATAGGCAAGGGCGCGAGGACCATTAAGGAAATCGGTACTCACGCAAGAGAAGATATAGAAAAAATGCTCGACACCACCGTTTATCTCGACCTTTACGTTAGAGTTAAAGAGAATTGGCGCGAGAGCGACTTTAATATATCCAATTTCGGATACAAGGACGAGGGCTGATGTTAACCGAGGTACGAGGACTCGTTATACGTGCCGTTGATATAAGGGACACGGATAGGCTGATAACTATATTTACCGAGCAAATGGGTGCTGTCAGCGCGCTTGCAAGAGGCGCGCGCTCGCTAAAAAGCAGGAAAATGTCCGCTACGATGCAGTTTTGCTATGGAAATTTCGTGCTTTACGGCAGCGGTGACAAGCTGTGGGTGAAGGAAGCGGAGCTTATCG
>JAZNFU010000365.1:0-2635 GCA_045576135.1 Eubacteriales bacterium | reverse complement strand
TCACAAGAATCATTTTTAAGGAGGATTCTCTTGAAGAAATGGTGAAAAAACAAGATTACGAATCCGCCAATCGACTTTTGGCTCGAATGCTTGCGGATATGACCGAAAAGGATGATGGACGGTTCAGAATGTCCCGCAAATAACAGCCTTGCATTTGAGCGTTAACGGTGATACTCTGACGGTTATTATTGCAAAATCCCCCTGCGTTCTTATTAAGGGACAGAAATTCCCCAATAGATGCGAGGTCGATCCCGACGCTTGCAGAAAATGCGGTGCTTGTATGAAAATAGGCTGTCCCGCAATGACCAAAGGAAAAGACGGAAAGGTTAAAATTGATGCAACGATGTGTAACGGTTGCGGTCTTTGCCAAAACTATTGCAAATTCAATGCTATCAAAACGGTGGTGAGATAATTATGACGAAAAATATAATGATTGTAGGCGTTGGCGGTCAGGGTACGCTCCTTACGAGCAGAATTATAGGAAAAACCGCCCTCGCACTTGGATATGACGTAAAAATCTCCGAGGTACACGGTATGGCGCAAAGAGGCGGCAGCGTCGTCACCTTCGTAAGATTCGGCGACAAGGTTTTCGAGCCGGTGGTTGAAGAGGGTCAGGCGGACGTTATCATCGCCTTTGAAAGACTTGAAGCGAAAAGATATTCGCACTACCTCAAAAAAGACGGCGTGCTCGTTATAAACGACTGCCGTATTGACCCGATGACCGTAGTTATCGGTGCAAAGGAATATCCCGAAAATATTATCGCCGAGCTTTCGGGCGAGCATAGCGTTTATGCCATCGACGGACAAAAAATAGCGCTTGAGCTTGGAAACAGCAAGGTTCTCAACTCGGTAGTTTTGGGATACGCCGCACCAAGCATCGGATTTGATTTTGATACTTGGATCTCGGTTATTGAAAAAACCGTCCCCCCGAAAACTATAGAAATCAACAAAAAAGCGTTCGAATGCGGTTATAACGCTGCGCGTTGAGAAATAATAAGTAACGGAGGGATTATATATGTTTGCAAAACAACTTACAGTTTTTATAGAAAACAGAGTGGGACGACTCTCGGAGGTTTTGGAGGTTCTCGGAAAGAACGGCGTTAATATACTCTCTATGAGTCTTGCCGACACAACCGAATACGGATTGCTAAGACTTTTGGTAAACGACCCCGCATTAGGTAAAGAAAAGCTTGCGGATAGCGGTTTTTCTTCGCTTCTATCCAACGTTTCCATTATCAAAATACGTCACGAGGTGGGTAGCCTTCAACAGCTTTTGAAGCTTATCGACGAGGGTGGCATTAATATCGAATATATGTACGGCCTTTCTATCAAATCCGAAAAGGCGTACGTCGTTCTCAAGGCTTCAACCCCCGATGCTTTGGATAATCTTCTTTCCCAAAACGGCGTTGAAACTCTGTCTGAGGAAATGCTCTCCCATCTTTAAGACTTATGATAATTGATTTTCACACACACGTTTTTCCCGATAAAATCGCGGGGCGGACTATAGAGTATCTGTCACAAAAGGGTGGCGTTCCGCCATTTTGCTCCGCCACCGTTGAGGGACTGAAAAAAGAGCTTGCGGATTCGGGGGTTGATATAGCAGTTACTCTGCCCGTCGTTACCAACCCCGCACAGTTTGACAGCATAAACCGATTTGCCGAATCAATAAACGCCGAAAGCTATACCGACGGACGTCGACTTATTTCATTTGCGGGTATTCACCCACAGTGCGATAATATCGAAGAAAAAATGGATTATATTTCAAGCCGCGGCTTTCTCGGCATAAAAATTCATCCGGACTATCAAGAAACCTATATAAACGATGACGGTTATATAAGAATCCTTGAATGTGCCAGAGCAAACGGTCTTATCGTCGTCACTCACGCAGGCGTGGATATAGGCTACCGAGGCGAGCCGGTGAGATGTCCGCCAAAGCTCGCTCGCGAGGCAATAAAAAAAGTTCCCGGCGTTAAGCTCGTGCTTGCACACCTCGGCGGCGCCGAAATGCTTGAGGAAGTCTACGAAAACTTATGCGGTGAGGACGTCTATTTTGATACCGCCTACGTTTTGCGCTTTACAGAGAGGGCGGCGTTTGATAAGCTGCTGCAAAAGCACGGAGTGGACAGAATTCTCTTTGGTTCGGACTCCCCTTGGAGCAGTATTAAGGGCGATATAGATATCTTACACTCATATAATTTGCCGCAAAGCACCCTCGATAAAATTCTTTACAAAAACGCAAAAGCTCTTTTAAATATATAACAAACACCAAGCGCCGAGCTTTCAGGAAACGAACTCGGCGCTTGGTGTTTGTTATTCTGCTTTGATTTTTATGTTGTTTTTGAATATTATCGACAAATCACACTTCCGAGAACATATTACAAACCTTAGCGAGCATACGCATAACGTGGAATGCTCCCTTGTAGGTATGACCCTTGCAGGGCGGCTCGGTAGGAACGCCGTCGCGGCGCAGATATCCGAACCACTCGCCGTATTCTCTGTCCGAAAAATGACTGAATGCATACTCGGTTATTTTTTCAAACCATTCCTTATAACGCTCGTCGCTAAACTCGCGATAGAGCATAAGTGAAGCTATAATCGCTTCGTTTTGAGGCCACCAAAGCTTCATATCGTGCTC
>JAZNFU010000364.1:0-2343 GCA_045576135.1 Eubacteriales bacterium | reverse complement strand
GTAAACAAAAGGACGCAAAAACCGACTTTAAACTCGATTAGTGCGCCCGATTTGCAAAAAATTATATCAGAGTCCGAGAGCTGCCGCACCGATTATTCCTGCGTCGTTACCAAGCTCGGCAATAACGATTTTCGTTTTCTTTTTGCTGTTTCTCGTGTACTGGTCGGATAAGACGAGCTTATCAAGCGGCTCGGTGAGATATTTGCCCTCGTTGCATACGCCGCCGCCGATACAGAGGATTTCGGGCTGGAATATATTTATCATATTCGTAACACCCTCGGCAAGATAGTATACGTAATCGTCTACGATTTTTTTGCCCCACGGACAGCCCGCCTTCATAGCGTCGAACGCCGTGCGCGCGCTCGCCTTGCCTGCCGCCTTTGCGGTATCCTCAAGAATAGAGCCGATTCCCTTGAGCGAAAGCTCGTTGATTTTCTCCACCGTCATAGCGGTGAGTGCGGTAGCCGAAGCGTACGCCTCGTAGCAGCCGCGTCTGCCGCAGGTGCACTGACGGCCGCCCGAAACTATAACGTGGTGACCTATTTCCGCGCCGGCAGAGTTTACGCCGCCCGAAAAGACCTTACCGTTTATTATAATTCCGCCGCCGACACCCGTGCCGAGCGTTATCATAAGCGCGGTTTTAGCACCCTTCGCCGAGCCCGCGAGAGCCTCGGCAAGCGCCGCCGCGTTTGCATCGTTTTCAAGAAGCACGCGCTCTACGGGAAGATAACGGCGGAATATATCTGCCATCGGGAAATTGAGCATCGGAATATTGTTCGTGTACTCAACGATACCGCCCTCGGCGTCAACCGTACCCGGCGTCGCTATTCCCACGAAATCAATATCCGCAATGCCGAGATTATTTCTCTTTATTATGCGCTCGGTAAGCGCCGCCATATCCTTTACGATAAGCTCGGCATCCCTGTTTGCCAAGGTGGGCACCGAATCCTTATCGATTATCTTCAGATTTTTGTCGCAAAGACCTACGGCAATATTGGTACCGCCAAGGTCAATTCCTATCGTATACATTTAAAATACCCCCGGAAAGTTATGAATAAATTTACCGCTATCATTATATTACACTTTCCCGCCGTTGTCAAGCGTAAAAAAAACGTCGCCGTGAAATTTGTAATGGGCGGTATTTTTCGTTCACACAAAATTAACATTTTATATTTGCGGATATATGTTGAAAAATGCACAAATTTAGTATACAATATACATCGGCAAGAATTCTATGGTGTAATTCCTGCCGAAAAAGTGCGATTTTTGATACGCCGCAATTCTAATGCGGTAAAACTGAAGACAAATTTCGGGTTTAAATAATATGAAAAGATTTGTATATGCGGACAATGCGGCGACGACACCGATAAGCCGCGAGGTAGTGGAGGCTATGGCGCCCGCCTTTGAGTACGCTTACGGAAATCCGTCGAGTATGCACTCTAAGGGTAGGGAAGCGAAGGCGCTTCTTGACGGCGCGCGCGCATCGATAGCGAAAAGCCTTGGCTGCCAGCCGAACGAGATATATTTCACCTCCTGCGGCACCGAGTCTGATAACTGGGCGATAAAGGGCGCGGCGCTGAAAGGACTTGCGAAGGGAAGAAACCGTATCGTAACGAGCAAGATAGAGCACCACGCCGTGCTTCATACCTGCGAGTCGCTTGAGGCGCAGGGCTTTGAGGTTATCTACGTCGGGGTTGACGAGGACGGAGTTATCGACCTCGGTGAGCTTGAGGCTGCCGTAAACGATAAAACCGCCGTCGTTGCGATAATGATGGCGAACAACGAGGTCGGAACGGTACAGCCGATAAAGGAAGCGTGCGAAATCGCGCACCGTCACGGCGCTCTTATGTTCACCGACGCGGTTCAGGCTGTCGGAAATATGAAAATAGATCTCTCACAGCTTCCCGTCGATATGCTTGCTATGTCGGGACATAAAATTCACGCCCCCAAGGGCATCGGATTGCTGTTCGTACGCCGAGGAAAGCTTATATCCAACCTTATCGACGGCGGCGGTCAGGAGCAAAGGCGGCGCGGAGGTACGGAGAATTTGCCGTATATACTCGGTCTTGCCCGCGCGATAGAGCTTGCGAACGAAAGGCTTTCGGAAATTCCCGAGCTTATAAGACGGCGCGACAGACTCATAGAGGAAATAACCAAAATACCCTATTCCAAGCTTAACGGACACAGAACCGAAAGACTCCCCGGTAACGTAAATATCGGATTTGAGTTTATAGAGGGCGAGAGTATGCTTCTTATGCTCGACGTCGCGGGCATCTGCGCGTCGACCGGCTCAGCCTGCTCCTCGGCGTCGCTTGAGGCGTCGCACGTTCTTCTGGCTATGGG
>JAZNFU010000363.1:0-3773 GCA_045576135.1 Eubacteriales bacterium | reverse complement strand
CTTCGCTGCCTCGCTCGCGTTCTGCGACGGCTGCCACTCCTTTTTGCTCCCTTCTTCCGCCACCGGCGGCGGTCGCAAACGTCCCCAACTGCGCTACATCCCGAAACAGTATTCAATTGTATTTATGAAATCAAACCATTGTTGCAGTTGTCCGCGGCGCTTCCTGTTGCCGTTACCGCATCGCGCTTCGCTGCCTCGCTCGCGTTCTGCGACGGCTGCCACTCCTTTTTGCTCCCTTCTTCCGCCACCGGCGGCGGTCGCAAACGTCCCCAACTGCGCTACATCCCGAAACAGTATTCAATTGTATTTACGAAATCAAACCATTGTTGCAGTTGTCCGCGGCGCTTCCTGTTGCCGTTACTCGCTTTAGCATTATAACACACAAAATCCGCTTTGTCAACCGCTTTTTACTAAGCCAACGGTAATCTTCTTTTTTCTCTGTGCAACTCATCGAATATAAGACATCAATAGCTTGCCACAGACGGTATTTCAAATCAAACTCAAAGGTAAAGGCTTAGCTTGAGTTGAGAAAAGGATATAGGCTCCTTTCGCAGCGCCTATACCCTTTCTTTGCTGTTATGCCTATTTTAAAGCTTGCAAACGTCGACTTCGGTGACTATCTTGAAGCCTGCGCCAACGAGTGCCGCCTCCGCCTTATCGTTATCCTCAACACGCAAAACGACGTATGCGTGCTTTTCGGTACGAGCCATAAAGGCGTAGAGATATTCTACGTTAATGTCAGCCTTATCAAGCACGTCGAGTGCCGCGGTAAGCTTGCCCGGTTCGTCACCGATTTTTACGCCCACGACGTCGATAGTCTTGATAGGATATCCGTTTTCCAAGAGCACACGCTCGGCGGTTTTACTATCGTTTACGATAAGTCTTAAAATACCAAAATCCTGAGTTTCTGCAATAGAAAGTGCTCTTAAGTTTACATTTTTGCGTGAAAGTATATCGGTAACCGATACTACGGTACCTTTTTTGTTCTGTACGAAAACAGTTATTTGCTTAATCGACATAGCTATTCTCCCTTCAATTTTAAACGAGCTTACGCTTATCTATTACACGCACCGCCTTGCCCTCGCTTCTGGCGATGGTCTTGGGAGGCACGAGGTGAACCGCAGGGTTAATGCCGAGCATAGTTTTCATAGCCGCGGCAAGAGCCTTTTCCATAGCAAGAACGTCGCTTACCTTATCGGTGAACTTGTCAGCCGGCATTTCTACGTTTACGTCAAACGTGTCGTTATTCTTCACGCGGTCAACGACTATCTGATAGTTAGGCTCGTAGCCCTCGTTGAGAAGAACGGTTTCAATCTGGCTCGGGAATACGTTTACACCGCGAATAATAAGCATATCGTCGGTTCTTCCCATCGGCTTCGCCATTTTTATAAGCGTTCTGCCGCAGGAGCATTTTTTGCGCGAAAGCACGCAGATATCGCGGGTGCGGTAACGAAGAAGCGGGAAGGCTTCCTTGTCAAGAGAGGTGAATACGAGCTCACCACGGCTACCCTCGGGAAGCACCTCACCGGTGTCGGGGTCAATTATTTCGGGATAGAAGTGGTCCTCGTTGACGTGCATACCCGTCTGCTCCGAGCATTCGAAGGACACACCGGGGCCGCTCGTTTCGGTAAGACCGTAGATATCGTACGCCTTTATTCCGAGAGCCTTTTCAATTCCCTGTCTCATCTCCTCGGTCCAAGGCTCAGCTCCGAATATACCCGCCTTAAGAGGAATATCCTCAGGCTTATATCCAAGCTCCTTTAAGCTCTCGCCGATGTACGCCGCATAAGAGGGCGTACAGCAAAGTATAGTCGCTCCAAGGTCCATCATAAACTGAATCTGACGCTCGGTGTTGCCCGAAGAGAGCGGAAGCGTCAGGCATCCCACTCTGTGCGAGCCGCCGTTGAGTCCGGGGCCGCCGGTGAAAAGACCGTAGCCGTATGCAACCTGACAAACGTCTTTTTTCGTGCCGCCAACGGCGATAATTGCACGCGCGCAGCAATCCTCCCAAAGATCAATATCCTTTTGCGTATAGAAGGCAACTACGCGTCGACCGGTCGTACCCGAGGTTGACTGAATACGAACACAATCCTCAAGAGGCTTCGCCAAAAGTCCGTAGGGGTATGCGTCACGAAGGTCAGCTTTGGTAAGAAACGGAAGCTTATGAAGATCATCGATGCTCTTGATATCGTCGGGGGTAACGCCCTTTTTATCCATAAGGTCACGGTAATATGGTACGTTTTCGTAAACGTGTTTAACCTGCTTCACAATCTTTTCGGATTGAAGCTTTTTCATTTCTTCCCTTGGCATCGTTTCAATTTCTTTTTGGTAATAGTTTTGCTCTGCCATTTCCGGTTTCATCCTTTCTGTTTTTGAGCGTTTCGCTCGTATTTGATTTACTCGGCACGCAGAAAAACAAAAAGTCCTCTGCATTCCGAAAAGAATACAGAGGACGAGAAATATTCCCGTGGTACCACCTCAGTTCGCCGCTATCTCACGGTAACGGCCTTTTCAGGTACTTATATACCTTAGCTCTGTAACGGGAGCTACCGTTGCATCCTACTACGGACGTGTCCGATTCAGCGCACTGCTAACAGAACGAATTCGAGTAGGACGCCGCCATTGCCTCGCACCGACCGGCAACTCTCTTTAAGGTTTTCTCCTACCTACTGGTTTCTGCTCTAACGCATTTATACTGATATTTTATCACGCTGTTACGCTAAAGTCAAGAGTTTTTTAAAAAAAGCAAGGTAAATTTTAATTACTGATTTTTCATTTGGCGCAAAAACAGAACGACGGCGAGTATAAGCAGCACCGCGCAATAGCCGACAACCCACGAAAGATGCGGTAAAATCGAAGAAAAATTACCCGATAAAACCGCGCGCTCAAGCTCGACGGCGTGAACGAAGGGCAAAAGGTAGGCTATTTTTTTGAAAGCGCCGCCGACAAGCTCAAGGTCGAACCATATCCCCGACAGCCACGCACAAAGATTGGTAAGCAGCGCTCCGCAAATTCCGCCGACCTGCTTTTCGGAAAGAATACTTCCGAAAAGTAATCCGAGTGCGATAAACAGAAGCGATACGGGAATGATAAAAAGTATCGCAAGAAGAATATTAAAACTGAAATCAAGACCGAGAATCAGGGCAACGACATAGCATATAACGCTCTGCGCTACCGAGATGGGAATTATCGGAAGCGTGTATCCGAGAATGAAATCAACCGGGGAAAGCGGCGCCGTATACAAGCGCTGAAGCAGGGCGCTCGCCCTGTCCTTTGATATGATAAACGCCGAAAACAAGGTCATAAATGAAAGTCCGAACACGGTGATTCCGGGTGTCAGATGCTCTATTTCAAAAAGCGAAACCGGCACGTTTGCCTGAATGGCAGTCAATAGCAAAATCAAAATCAGAGGAAAGCCGAGACCAAAGCCAAGCGTCAGCGGGTCACGTAGCATCTCCTTGGTATTTCTGTTGGCAAAGGTCAGCATTTTCATTTTATTTCCCCCTTTACAAAGCGGATAAAGGCATCTTCAAAATTGTCGCTTCCCGCCGCTTTTTTTATATTCTCCGAGGTATCGCATACGACTAATCTGCCGTTCTTCATTATAGCAATGCGGTCAGAGAGTGCCTCTGCCTCCTCCATATAATGCGTAGTCAAAATAATCGTTACCTTGCCCTTAAGAGAGCGAATTATATCCCAAAGCTCACTCCTTGCAATAACGTCAAGCCCAAGTGTCGGCTCGTCAAGAAAAAGTATTTTGGGCTCACTTATAA
>JAZNFU010000362.1:0-5950 GCA_045576135.1 Eubacteriales bacterium | reverse complement strand
AGGACAGATTCTTCTTCTGGGATAGCGAAAAGAACGTTATAGTTTACACCGACGCTGATTACAACGTGCTTTACCCTGAGGTAGAGTCGAATCAGGAAAATTGGATTTCTCTTTCGGGTGAGATTGCGGTTGCCGATATCAAGACGGTTACTATTTCCGCTGATAAGAAGACGGCTACTATCGACAGCGCCGCTGAGTTCGTTGCTCTTATGCAGGCGATGGCTGATACCGATAAGTACGACACTATCGAAACCGTAAAGGTTCCCGCAACTCTTAACCTTATGGGTGCTAACTATAACTTCGGTAAGGTTTCCTCTGATATCACGCTTCAGCCCGCTGACGGCGTTAGCACCGCTGAAATTATAGGTCTTCGTACCGATATCAACCTTAAGGCTGAGGTTAACCCCGATACAGGTCTTACCAACTACGGCTACGGTCTGTTCCCTGAAATTAAGGCGGGTGCTGTAGTTACCGTTAAGAATATCACCTTCAAGAACGCAATAGTTGGCGTTATGAATATGACCGATTCCGATATCAAGAACTCTCAGGTAGCATTTATCGCGGGTGCCGTTAACGGCGGTACTCTCAACGTTGAGAACGTTACCTTTGATAACTGTATCGCAGTTGGATGCCAGAAGGTTGCTCTTATAGCAGGTCAGGTACAGTCCGCAGGTACTGTAAACGTTAAGAACGTTGACGCTACTAACTGCGTTGTTATGGGTGCGAACCAGGCCGCTAAGGTGGCAGGCTACGTAAGCACGAACTCCACTATCACTATTGACACCGCTTGTGATTTCACCGGCGTTACCGTTAAGGTTGTTGAGGATTACGAGGTTTGGTCTGCTCTTTGGTCGACGAACGGCGTAGCGGATAAGAACTGGAACGGCACGACCCTTCTTCCTACCGACGTTTATAAGCTCACCGCTGCTGACGTTGAGGCTCTTGGATTCGGTCAGGTTGGCGATATATATGCGAAATATCAGGATAACGGTGTAAACGAGCTTGATATGGTGGTTACTCAGGCTGATTATTGGCTTCAGGAGCATACCCATAACGTAAACATCGCAGGTCAGACGGGCATCTCTATTTATGCTAAATCCATAGTTGCAGAGCGCGTAGCTGCTGAGTAATTGCAAAAAAGCTCTATTATAAATGTTGACCTGAAAATTTAACGAGAATAAAAGAGACGAGCATAATGATTGAAAATCTGTTAGAATGTAGAAAACTAACGGAAACTAATCATTATGCTCGTTTTAAATTACGTGCAAGAATATTCAATTTGCAATACACCGAATAGGAAGAATGAAAAGAGCATTCATATAAGGTGCAGAAGAAAATCTGTCAGTTTGTTATTACGCAAAGTTAAAACGTTCGAAATATGCTCACACCTTTCCGACGTGTCCTCTTTCAAGCGCGCCGAGAAATTCAAAATCTTGGTAAAGGACAAAGTTCCAAAGGCGCTGCGCGCCCTCAACGTCGCGCATTTCGACTCCGTCGGTTACTAAAATAAATTTAACCGAGGGGTTTACTATAAGTATTTGCTCGCCGTCGCCGCCGGGGAAGAAGGTGATTGGGTGAACAATATCAATATGCTTACGCTTCGTGCCGAGTCGGCGCGTAAACTGTGCGTCGGTAGGACTTGTAAAAACGAGTGGCACGAGTCTGTCTACCGTGCTTATCAGCGTGCATTCAAATTCGCGCTCTCCGGCCTTAAGACGAAAGCTTTCGCGGCATTCACTCTTGAAAAAGGACTTGTAGGGCCTTGAAATCCTCGAAAGCCCGTACCCCTGCATAGCACAGATTGCCCGAAGCTTGTTCAAGAATCTTCGCCGTTTAAGCATAGCCGCGATATACAAAGCGGCTATAACGGCAAATACAATGAGCGCGATTACAAGAAGCGTGCCGACAGCCGTCAGCGCTTTCGAAAACGCCAAAAAGATGTTGAATGCGGTTACCGCCATAAATCCGAGAATCGGAGCGAGCGGAAAAACGGTGGGATAAAGGAATATTATCGCAAGCAGCGTCAGCGTGAATTTCGCTACCGAAAGGTCGTCAAGCGCGCGCCTTTGGTATAGCACGAGCCAATAGCGCCGCGCCTCGTATTTTGTAAAAAGAAGAATGAGGAATAACAGCGGTATCAGCACCAGCGGCGTGAAATATCCGCTCTTGTGACTGCCGTCAGGGAAGAAAATTCCCGCAAATTCGGGATAAAATCCGAGAGCCGCCGAGATTAGCGTGAGCAGAAGACATACCGCCCCCTCGGTTATAAAGCTTTCCGATTTGAGAATTTCCAAAAGCTCCGACGAAGGCTTAAAGACCTTTCTTTCCTTTTCGAAAAATCTCTCGCGCTCGGCGGTATTGAAGACCGACGATAGATTTGAAAGGCTTGAGAAAATAAGGAGCGTGCCAATAGCCGCCATAGCGTAAAGCGCGGGCGCGGGGATATCTACGTAAAAGGATTCCTCGCCGGCGTTAGCTCCGGCAAGTATAATCACACCGCAGGTTATGCGTGAAATCAGAGTGAAGGCGATAAAGAGCACCGCGCCGCGAAGTGCCGTACGCCAATCGGCATTAGCGCTTTTTCCCGACATAAGCGACCTCCTCCTTTTTGTGAATTACATCTTTTCGATCTTATAAACGACGTTGTGCGTGTAAACCTCTCCTGCAATATAGAAGCTTTCGTTTCGATTGGGGCAATCCTGCTCAATCTGCGTTTCAAGGCATACGCCGCCGAACTTAACCGCGGGGATACCGCCCTTGAAATCGGCAGTGCCGGGAAGACCGCCGCCGGTATAGAACTGAATACACGGCTGGTCGGTGTAAACCGACATCTTAAGCTTGCCGTTGTCCATAATGGCGCCAAGTCCAAGCTCTTTGCCAAGAAAGACCTCGCTCCTGACGGGCGAGAGTATCATATTGTGGTCGTAGCCTTCAAACTCACCCTTGATATCGCGTCCGATAGTCTTCGGTGCGTTGAAATCGAGCGGTGTGCCCGCAACGTCGGGGCGGTTGCCCGTGGGAATAAGCGTCTCGTCAACCTCGGTGTACTTGTCGGCAAAGAACTGCATATTATGTCCGAGAACGTCGCCGCCAAGACCGTCAAGATTGAAATAGGTGTGGTTGGTGAGCGAAATCGGAGTTTTTCCGTTGGGTGTTGCCGAGTAAGAGAGCATAAGCGACGCGCCGATAAGCGTATAGGTCACGGTCGTAACAAGCTGTGCGGGATAGCCCTCCTCACCGTCGGGCGAGGTGTACGAAAGCGTAATTTCGGTGTCCGAATAGGATACCACGTCCCAAAGACGTCTGTCGAAGCCGCAGCCGCCGTGAAGCGAGTTTTCGCCGTTGTTTTTAGTGAGGTTGTATATTTTGCCGTCCATTTCGAATTGCGCGTTCTTTACTCTGTTTGCCACGCGTCCGACGACGCCGCCCTGATGCGAGGGATCGTCAAAGTAGGTGTCAAGCTTGTCAAAGCCGCCGACGATGTCAACGCCGAATGCCTCGTATTTCTGAATTACAGCGCCGTACGAGAGTATTACGACCTCAGCGTCGTCCGTTTTAAGCGTGTACGCAAAAACCTCTCTGCCGTCACGCATATTACCGAATTTTGTTTTTTTCATATATTCGCCTCCAAGCTTTTTATTTCATTATACAACAAAGATCGGCGTTTGTAAATACTTGCAAATGATTTTATTGACAAGCGGCGAAATATGTGGTAAAATACATAACGGCAAGCGTGGGTAAATATACGACCCGTTTATATGGCGTCGGCGCGCTTGATTTTTGTGCGGAGCGTTTTTTGCTTGCCGCGTGGGAGGGTATATGAAAAAACTGACGATTGTAATAAACGGTGCGGGCGGAGTAGGCAAGGATACCCTTTGCAATATGGCAAAATCCGAATTCCGTATAGATAACATATCCTCAATATCTCCCATAAAGCGCATAGCCAAAATGTGCGGCTGGAACGGTAAAAAGGACGATAAATCGAGAAAATTTCTCTCCGACCTGAAGCTTCTTTGCGTCGAGTATAACGATTATCCAACCGTCTGGGCGTATAATAAATATCTTCGTTTTCTCGATGGCGAGGACGATATTATGTTCGTCCATATTCGTGAGCCCGAGGAAATAAAAAAATTCGTCGACAAAACGTCGGGCAGGGCGAAAACCCTGCTTATCCGCGGCGGCGAGCGTATGAAAAAAAGCACCTACGGTAACGTGTCCGACGACAGCGTCGAGAATTACGACTACGACTATTATTTTACCAACGATAAATCTCTCGACGAAGCAAAAACGGAATTTATAGCCTTCCTCAAAGGTATAATCGAAAAGGAAGTATAACACGAAAAATTGTTTTATTTGACAGAAAAAGACAACAAATATTTACAAAAAGCGCACAAAACGCCCGAGTGGAGCTTTGTGCGCTTTATTTTTTGTTTGAAAAAATCAGAGCAGAATGCAAATCAGACCGTTAGAGCCTTCATTGATAATCTTTTCAAGCGTCTGTCCGAGTCGTTCTCTCGACTCGTCGGGCATATGCTCAAGCTTTTGCTCCATACCGTCGCTTACAAGGTCGTAAAGCGATTTGCCGAACATATTGCACTCCCATATTTTTTCGGGACAACTTTCGTATTCACCGGTAAGATAATTGATAACCTCCTCGGCTTGCGCCTCGGTGCCGACGACGGGGCATAGGTCTGCTCGAATTCCCGATTTTATCATATGTATCGAGTCAGCCGATGCCGATACCTTAACGCCCCAACCTCCCGACTGCTTTACAAGCTTCGGTTCTTCGAGACGCAATTCGTCAGCGCCTGGCATAACTATGCCGTAGCCCTTATCCTCAACGTCGTCGAGTGCTCTTTGTATTTTATTGTATTTCTTTTCGGTAGCGGCGAGTGATATCAGCCTTTGAAGCAGAGATTTTTCGTCGTATATTTCAAGTCCGGTCAGCTCGCGTACGGTCTTGTAGAACTCCTCGTGTGCGAGCGGAATATCGAATTTCGCAACTCCGCAGGAGGCGTCGGCACCGCGTGGAAGAATGTTCGGGAATTCCTCTCTGTATCTTTCCACATCGCCGAGCTTCGATATTTTTTCGCTGAAGCTGCTTACGGCTTCAACTATCGTGCGGGGAATGGGATGCTCATCCTCAAGCACGTCGCACCAGGTGGGGTAGGAAAAATGAAGCTCTCTTATCGGGAATTCTCCGAGAATCAGCGCGAGTATCTGCCGCACGTCCTCGCCGTCAAGGTCGATACAGCTTACGAGTGCCACGGGAGCTCCGTATTTTTCTTCAAGCTGACCGGCGAGCGCTATCGAGCTTTCGCATTCGGGCGTTTTTGAGTTAAGAACTATGGCAAACGGCTTGTTCAGCGCCTTCAGCTCCTCTACCACGCGCTCCTCGGCGGGTATATAGCTGTCGCGCGGCAAATCGGTAAAGCTTCCGTCCGTCGTCACTAAAACGCCAATAGTCGAGTGCTCTCCGATAACCTTTTTCGTTCCTATCTCGGCTGCCTGCTCAAACGGCATCTCCTTATCGCTCCAGGGGGTCATAACCATTCTGAGCTCTCCATCCTCCTCGCCGCCGAGAGCACCCGCAACCATATATCCCACGCAGTCTATCATCTTTACGTTAAGCTCGGCTGTGGGGAGCGTGATTTTCACCGAATCGTCGGGTATAAATTTCGGCTCGGTCGTCATTATGGTTTTTCCGCCCGCGCTTTGAGGACACTCGTCCTCGGTTCTTTGTCTGTCGTACTCGTTTTCAATATTTGGCAGCACCGCCACGTCGAGAAATCTTTTGATGAAGGTGGACTTTCCCGTCCTGACAGGACCCACGACACCTATATAAATATCTCCGCCGGTGCGCTGTGCAATATCCGAGTATATGGAAGCATCGCTCATATAAAATCCTCCGAAAATAATGTTCATAAAACGATATGCCAAACGCTGAGCA
>JAZNFU010000361.1:0-2424 GCA_045576135.1 Eubacteriales bacterium | reverse complement strand
CGTCACCAAAGAGCAGCTTGAAATTGCTTGGTAGCTCCGCGCTGACCAAAGCGTCCGATTCGTGATTTCCGGGTGTATAAACGAAGGTTATGTCCGTGGCGGCTTCAACTGCGTCGAGGATTCGTCTGCGCGTGCTTTCGGTAACGCGCTTGTCGTCAAAAAGGTCGCCTGCGATTACAAACGTATCCACACCGTGCTCTCTTGCGCGTGCGATAAGCTTGTCAAACGTAGAAAGAAGCTCTCTGCGCCTCGTTTGCGCCTTTGCGGGCGATAGCCTTGAGTTGAGCGGCGCGCCGACGTGAAGGTCGGAGGTATGGAGTATTTTCATATATCTTCGTTCTCCTTATCTGTCTTAGCGTTGCGTACTGCCGAGCAGTATTCGCTTGGTGGTATTCCGTGCTTTGCGGAAAACACCTTGGAAAAGTATGATTGGTCGGAAAATCCCGCCAGCCTCGAAACCTCGCTTATGCTCTTGGTGCTCGTAAGCATTTTCTCGGCGAGGCATAGCTTTTGCTCGGTTATGTAAGAATTGACCGTAACACCGTGCTCTTTCTTGAAGGACGTGAGCAGCGACGTCTTTGAGCAGCGCAAGTCCGAGCAGATATCCGCTATGGTGATTTTTTTGCCGATATTTTCGTGAATATAGTTTTTTGCAAGTGCTGCAAGCGTAGCGTTCTCGGGCTTGACTGCGTTGGAAAGTGTAAGATATTTAGCGCAAATTGTCATAATATGTACACAAGAGTTTACCATATTTGGCGAAATCGTGGGGATTTTAATATTATTTGCGCCGTTTGATGAACGGAATTTTTGAGTCTGTTCATCACACTCGGACGCCAGAACCTGCCCCATCATAAGATATCCCGTCAAAGTATCGAAATCATAAAGAGGACTCACCGCCTCGACAAGACCGCGATGGCAGGTATAGATATAGGTGCTTTTCGTATCCGACGCAATTTTGCAGGCGGCGCTGTCACACGCGATACATTTTGAAAGCTCGTCCTCACGGTTTCTTATCATTTTGCAGAAGTCGAGATTATCAGCAGGGTACGCCGCAATCTCCTCGTAATTTGCTCCGTGGAGCGAAATTCGAAAGCCGGTGATATTATGAAGCTCCTTGAGCACCGCGGTTATTTCTTCTGTGTTTACCTTCATAAGAGCTTTTCCTTTTTTAAAAATGCTCGTTTTTTGTTCTATTTTACAAAAATATTATACTATTTTCTCTTGAATTTGTCAACGGATAAGTGTATAATAGAATAAAAACGTCACGGAAGGTACAGTTATGAGCTACAGCATAGGTGTGGATATCGGTGGAAATAATATTGCTATCGGTATCGTTGATACGGGTTCAGCTAAAATTTTGGCAAAAACGAGTATAAAAACTAACGCGCCCCGTCCTGCCGAGGAAATTTGCAATCAGATATTCTCGGAAATTAAAAAGCTCTGTGAGCAGAGTGGATTTTCTCTTTCCGATATTGAAAAGATAGGAGTCGGAACACCCGGCGTCGTTAAGGATAACGAGGTTTCGCTCGCAATAAATCTCGGTTGGGAGTGTGAGCCCATCGGCGATATGATGACCGAGCTTTCCGGCTTGCCAACCTACGTCGCAAACGATTGTAACGTCGCCGCGTATGCGGAGGCTGTCGGCGGCGCGGGTGCAGGAGCTAAGTCGGTGGTTGCCGTAACTCTCGGTATGGGCGTTGGCGGCGGTATCGTTATCGACGGAAAGATTTGGGAAGGATATAACGGCTTTGCCACCGAAGCCGGACATATGATAATAGAGATGGACGGCAGGGAGTGCGTTTGCGGAAAACGCGGTTGCCTTGAGGCGTACTGCTCCGCGTCCGCTCTTGCTCTCGACACCTCGCGCGCTATGCTTGAGGACAAGGGAAGCGCTATGTGGGGACTCGTCGGCGGCGACATAAAGCGGGTGGACGGTAAAACCGCGTTTGATGCGGCTCGTCTTGGAGATAAAACCGCCCAAAACGTAGTAGACAAATTTATCGATTACCTCGCTATCGGCGTTGCGAACATAATAAACGTATTTCAGCCTGAGGTCGTATGTATCGGCGGCGGAATAGCGGGCGAGGGCGACAATCTCATCGCACCGCTTCGCGAGCGTCTTGATAAGCTTGCTTTTTCCACCCCGAATGCGAAAACCAAAGCCGTCGCGGCAACCTTTAAAAACGATGCAACGATTATCGGCGCGGCGCTTCTCGGACCGAAAAGCGTAAAGCATCAGCATACGAAAAACAAGCTGATGGAGGTGCTCTCAAACTATCTTAGCGGAGCCGTGCTCGTGAGTGCCGAGCCTTACGGTAACGGACATATCAACGACACTTACAAGATTACTATGCGCCGTGAGGGCGTCGAGGAGCTTTATCTTCTTCAGCGTATGAACAAAAACGTGTTCAGACAGCCGTGGTA
>JAZNFU010000360.1:0-4107 GCA_045576135.1 Eubacteriales bacterium | reverse complement strand
CATAGCGATATCAAGCGAACCGGTTTGTATGATGTTACCCGCGCTCGTTGCAGAGTCGGTAAACCAAGCAAACGTCGTACCGAGAAGCATCGCGAAGCAAAGCGTGAGCGACACGGCACTCGCGAGCAATCCTCTTTTTGTTGTTTTAAAATTAGTCATTTTTCTCTCCTAATTAGTTAGATTTATTTTTCATTAACGCACGAAAGTGCGAGATGAACTGATTAAATATCGGCATATCAGTCGATGTAGTTCAAGGTATGGCTACCGCCTCTGTTATCAACGATATCGGCACTCGTCACGCCCCGGTCGGTAGTGTTGATGGTAAGGTGACCGTCTACGGTGGTTGCGTAATAGGTAGCTGTAACCTCGACGTCGTTGAGCGTAATGCTACTCTGTCCGATAGAGCTTATGGCGTGGGGATTGGTCGGACCGGACGAAGATGTGCCGTCTACGCAAAGCGCGGTAATCGAACCGCCGTTCAAGGTCAAATCGGCATTGTTAAGTCCTATTCCGTAGCTGTAAACCCATTGTGACGAGGTGGGATTTTCTACCTTTATGTTACAATTATTAAGCGTAGCGGTGGCATTCTGAAGATCCACGGCAATCGCCTCGGTCCAATACACGTTAGCATTCAAGGTATGCTCCACGTTAACCGTTACGTTTTTCATAGTCAGGTTGCCGCCGTTTACCGAAAGGTGCGGAACGAGGTTCGTTGCACCCGCACTCGTGATAGTTCCGTTTTCGATAGTGACGTCACCGGAGAACGTAATTCCCGCGCTCGTCAAGGTTTTTCCGTTAAGGTCTATCACCGCGTCCTCGGCGACGGTAATCGCTTCGGTCAATTCAACGTTTTCGGTTAAAACAACCTTTTCCCCCGCCGCCAAAGCTTCGCTTACCTCGGTTGCGGTAGATGCCGCAGTATATCCTTCGGGAACAGGTTTAACGGTGTACCAAACGTCGCCGTTATCCTGAAGCTCACTTACTACTATATAACCGTCAACGATTTTTATATTGTCGGGATCGTTACCGCCGGTGGATGGGTCAAAGTTTACGAACGTACCGCCGCTGATATATATGTAACCCGTGCTTCTGTTTGCATCGGCTACGTTTACAGGACGGTTTTCCTGCAAGGTGTTATGGAAGAAGCCGCCGTTGATATTGATAATACCGCCGCTCGAATAGATCAATTCCTCGCTGTTCGAGCCGGTCGAGATAAAGCTTCCGCCGTTGATGGTTACCGTGGCGTTTTTGCCCGCCCAAACGGCAATACCCTTATCTACGTTGAATTCGCCGCTGTTAATAACGATTTCACTCGGTCCCTGTGCATAAGCAATGACCGCGTAGCCCTCGCTGTTTGCCGAATTAATTACACCGTCGCCGTTTATCGTAAGCTTTCCGTTATAGGCTGTGGTGTAAAGATACGTGTAACCCGTATTATTTCCGTCCTGATACGTACCGTCGTGATTGATTACGTGACCGTTGAGGTCAAGGGTATAATCTCTGCCGCTGATAATCGCGTATTCTCTGTTTCGGCTATAATGATAATCGGCATCCGACGTATTTATATCGGCAAAAAGCGCGAAGCTTCCGCTTCCAAGAGTAGATGCGTAAAGACTGTTACTCGTACCTATCTGGTCCGAATACAATGCGTCCTTATCGTAATCGCTTCCGAACGAATCGCTCTCGCCGTTAAGCTGAGTCGCGAAAATCATAATATCAAACGTACCGCCGAGTGTAAGTCCCTGATACTCGTTTCCAACGTTATCCTGCATTCTGAGCGCGATGCCTATGTACGACGACTTCCCCGCTTCAAGATTTCCGTCAGCCGCTTGTTCAAGGCTTTGCACAAAATCCCCAAGCGTTCCAACTCTGTCGTAGCCGTCAAGACTGTTATCCACAGGATATGCAAGCTCGTCTGTGGAAGAGCAAACGTAAACGTCTATCACGTCAGCGAGTGCCGAAAGCTCATTTTGTGATACGATTTTAGCTCTCCACTTTAAAGCGAGATTGCCCTCGTTTTCGATTTTCAGAATTTTTACGTCGGTATACCCGGGTTCCCAATATTCGTAATTGAAAATCGGTGCGTTGTTTTCTTTAATCGAATTCCAGCCGCCGTCCTTATCAAGTAATTCAAGATCAAGCGTCAAACTACCTGACACAATCTTATTGCCGGCGCTCGTCGCAGAGTCGGTAAACCAAGCAAACGTGGTGCCAAGAAGCATCGTGAAGCAAAGAAACAATGAAAGAACGCTTGAAATCAATGCGGCTTTTGTCTTTCTTTTTACCATTTTATGACCTCCTCTTTACAGGTCTTCTGCCATTTCAATTCGGAATCGTTCTTCAACGGTTTGGCAGAGTGTAAGTTGAAAACGATCAAATCAATGCCATTCGGCAAACAAAAGGCACATAACGGGATATGCTTTTTATTTGCCGCCTAACTCCCCGGGCGGAGAGTTAGGTCGGACTCTAAGATTAATTACTCGTTAGCGTTAGTAGCTTGAAGGCGGAAGGTGCTCGTTGCAGCATCCCAATAGGTTTCATAACCCTCGTTCAAGCATATAAGCTTAGCCTCGTCGCCCTCGGTGTAGACGTAACCGTCAGCAGGCTTGAAGTTAAAGTTAACGAAGTGCTCATCTGCCTCGTTGACGGTAAAGCTCAATTCACCAAACTCAGCCGCGAGATATGCGGTGTTGTGGTTGGTGGAAAGGTCGTACGCAATAGTGCCGTCAAGCTCGGCATTACCCCAAACGAGTCCAAGACCGCCGCTGTAGCCGAAGCTATCCGAAATCTTACCGCCGGTGATAGATGCGGAATTGTTGTTAAGGAAGAGCGAGTTGTCACCGTTATCGTAAATCTCACCACCGGTCATAACGAAGCTTGCGTGGTCGTGGAAACGAATAGCAGGTGCAAAGGGCGCGGAGTTATCGTGCATTTTGAAGCTTCCGCCAATTTTTACGGTTTCATAGTAACCCGCATAAATCGCGCCACCGCCAACGGGCGAGTAGTTATAAGCCATCTCACCGCCGTTGAGAACGTATACGTTGTTGCTGCGGCTCGAGCCTGCCCAAATCGCGCCGCCTACGCTGTCGGACTTGTTATGGTTCATTTCGCCGCCGTTCATCGTAAGAACGGTTCCTACGTTGGTTACAACGCGGATAGCGCCGCCAAGACCACCGTGGTTACCGTTGATTTTACCCGAATTGATAGTGATTGCACCACCGCCCCAGATTGCACCCGTTGCGGAGTGGTTGTTAATAATCTCACCGCCGTTGAGGGTAAGAGTGCCGCCACTACGAGTGCCGGGGAAAACGGCATTTGCACCGTCGTTATTCTGAAGAATTGCGCCCTCCTCGAGTACTATGTGACCGGAGGTCGTAGAAATAATCGCGCCGCTGGTGGTCATACCGCTGTTTACGGTTCCGCGAAGAAGCACGGGATCTACTTCACCCGTCCAGTTTGCACCGCCGTCAAGAGTGATGTTGGAAAGAGTGAGTGTGTATCCGGAATCAACCACGATGAGCGGAAGATTTGCCATTTCCTCGGTTCTGTAAACGGTGATTCCGCCGCCATCAATTACGGCGTTAGTGTTAACGGTAACCGTTTCGTCGCCGAGCGCAAAGGTCGATACGGGATAACGCTCATTCATATAAGCGATAGTTTCAGCATCTATGGATATCGTATTGGTAAGAAGCATATCGTCACCGTTCTCAATTGCCGTAAAGAAATCAGCAAGAGTTGCTACGGGGGTTACGTAGCTTGCATCGATATCATAGTCAGGTCCGAAGCTGTCCGACTCGGAATTAAGCTGAGTTGCGAGAAGCTGTATCGAGAAGTCAGTGCCGATGGACTTATTCATATACTCGTTACCCGCGTCGTCCTGCATCTTAAGAGCAAGGGTTATAACGTGACTCTCGCCCTTTTTGAGATTACCCGTGGCGGTTTCGCCCATTCCGGCAAGAACGTCGGTAAGAGTTCCTATCTTGGTTGCGTTTGCAAGGTCGTCAGAGCTTGCAACCTGTACCGCGGGGTCAGCGTAGTATACGTCGATTACGTCAGCAAGGTCGGAAACCTCAAAGTCGGAGGCCAAGCGGTCTTAGGAAGACAAGG
>JAZNFU010000359.1:0-1785 GCA_045576135.1 Eubacteriales bacterium | reverse complement strand
AGACAAGGGTCCCCTACAACTCCTTGGCTCACAGAACGACATGGCTACGATCCGACTTGTGCGCGGAGGACAGAATCCGTTTTCTTCGCACCTACCTTTACTCGCTCAAAAAATTTTACGCGGCGGCTGAGCGCTACGACTCCTCGTATCAGACCTTTATGTTCTTAGAGGGGGGCGTGCTTCGTATGAAGCTGTTCTGCATAGACCCCGCGGGTGAGATTTCCTCAAGGCTCAACCTTGGTAAAAGCGCGGTATTCTTCTCGGCAACCTTGGCTCCGCTTTACTATTACAGCTCGGTATTCGGCGTCGGTAGGGGCGGCGGCACGCTTGAGGTCGACTCGCCGTTTACGCGCGGACAGCTCTCGGTTTCGGTTATGGACAAGGTAAGCACGCGCCTATCCGAGCGAGAGGACACGCTTTCGGCGGTATGCAAAATCATCGCCGCGACCGTTTCGGCAAAGCGCGGAAATTATATGATTTTCTCGCCCTCGTTCGCCTACTCCGAGGCGCTCGCGGCGGCTTTTTCGGCAAAATACCCGAATATTCGGGTGCTCAGTCAGCGCCGAGATATGACGCGGGCTGAGAAAAATGAATTTATAAATAATTTCAAGGACGAAAACGACAAGTCGTATCTTCTCGGCTTCTGCGTTATGGGCGGTATCTACTCGGAGGGCATCGACCTCTTTGGCGACGGACTTATCGGCGCGGTTATCGTCGGCATCGGTATCCCCGCCCTCTCCTACGAGCGCGAGGCAATGCGCGCCTACTACGACGAAAAGCTTGAGGAGGGTATGCAGTTCGCCTACCTGTACCCCGGAATAAACCGAGTTTTGCAGGCGGGCGGGCGCGTTATTCGCCGCGAGGACGACTGCGGCGTGCTCGTTCTGATAGACGACCGCTTCGACGACCCGATATACAAGAAAACGATGCCGAAGCTGTGGGCGGGTATGAAATTTATCCCCGACGCGAAAACGCTCCGCGAGGAGCTTGACAAATTCTGGGCGGAGCAGAAATAGCGATTTTTCGCGCCCCTTGACACACTTTGGTAATAAATCCGCAATAATTTTTCGGGTTTCGTGTTGACATTTCGTCACACCCGTGTTAAAATATTTTAGTAAAAAGGGAGTAGTTGGCACGGAGGGCACATTTTTCCGTGTCGGTCGTTCTCGTCATCACGGCACTCATTCCGCCAGGGAACGCACGGAATTTGTTTTCGAACAAGACTTTTGGTATGATAACCGCACGCCAAGCGACGCGGCTGTCACTATCCAAAGGTCTTTTTTTTTGCTTTCAAAATAAAAATATAAAAAATCCCGAAAGGAAACCGAAAAATGAAAGAACAACTTTTAGCGTTATTCGATCCCGTGTTGGAATTCGCCAAGGGTGACAACTGGAAAATGATTATGATGTAGGTCATCGGCGGAATTCTTATCTACCTCGCAATCAAAAAAGAGATGGAGCCTACGCTGCTTCTGCCGATAGGCTTCGGCGCTATCCTTATGAATTTCCCCGGCGTTATCACCGAAAAGCTGGCACAGGTCTGCGGTATATGCGGCGGCACAGTTCGGTATATTATTCACGCTCTGTATGGCGTCGATATTCTTCCCCGAGGCGAAGGACTACGCGTCCATTGCCATAATCGGCGCGGCTGACGGCCCGACCTCGATAGTCGTTGCGAACGCGCTCGGCTCTAACTACGTCGGTGCGATAACGGTTGCGGCGTATACCAAGGCAAGCACGCTGACGGAGACGATGAAAACCACCTTTGTGATTACGGATGCGGCA
>JAZNFU010000358.1:0-2940 GCA_045576135.1 Eubacteriales bacterium | reverse complement strand
CCTCGGCGTAGCCGACACCCATAGCGCGAATTTTGTCAAGCAGCTCGGTGGTAAAATGAAGTCCCGCGGTGGGTGCGGCGGCACTGCCCTCGGTCTTGGCGTAGACGGTCTGATAGTCGTCCTTTTTCTCAAGCTTTTTCGTAATATAAGGCGGCAAGGGCATATTTCCGACGGCGTCAAGCACCTCGTAGACGGTTGGATATTTTTCGGTATCGTACTCAAATTTAACTATACGGTTTCCGCCCTCGACGACGTCGGTGACCTCGGCGCGAAGAACGCCGCCGAAATCAAATCTCGCGCCGACCTTGGCGCGCTTTCCGGGGCGCGCGAGCGTTTCCCAAGCACCGCCCTCAAGCATTCTCAAAAGCAGAAGCTCTATGTCCGCACCCGTCTTTTCACTCTTACCGAGAAGACGCGCGGGGATAACCTTTGAGGAATTGACGACTATTATATCCTCGGGGCGCAAATACTCGGTGATATCCGAAAAAACACGGTGCGAAATCTCGCCGCTTTCCTTATCGAGCAGCATAAGACGGCACCCGTCACGCTCGGCGCTTGGCGACTGTGCAATAAGCTCCTCGGGAAGCTCGTAGTAAAAATCCTCGGTCGTCAAATCGGTTTTTATTCTTTCGTTCGTTATACGTTTTTCTTTATTCTCCATAATTCTGCCTTCACTAAAACCGGACTTAATTCATACACTTAAAATATCAGCGGTGCGCTCATACGCTATGCAAAAATGCAAACGGCGGTATGGAGCCGTGCCGATAAAGACGTAAATACCGAAATTATTATACACCACATAAGCTAATTTTTCAAGGCTTTAAAAATATTTTCACCAAACCACACCGAAAGAGGCAAAAAATGAGCAAAAAAATATTTCGCGGAGCGGCAAGCGCACTGATAACGCCGTTTCGCGACGGAAAAATAGATTACGGCGCGCTTGAAGGGATAATAGAAAAACAGCTTTCGGGCGGCGTCGGCACGCTCGTCGTCGGCGGCACGACGGGTGAAGCGGCAACGCTCGGCGACGGCGAGCGCGCCGAGCTTTACAGGTTTGCAAGAGAGAGGACCGCGGGGCGAGCCTCGCTTATTTTAGGCTGCGGCACCAACGACACGGCGGCGGTTATCGCCCGTACCCGCGAGGCTGATAAAATCGGCTGTGACGCGGCGCTCGTCGTCACTCCGTACTACAACAAGGGAACGCTCCCAGGCGTGACCGAACACTATCTAAAGGTGGCAAATTGCAGCGATTTGCCTATAATTGTTTACAACGTGCCGTCAAGAACGGGTGTAAACCTCACTTTTTCACAGCTTGACGAGTTCGCGAAATGCGAGAAAATCATAGGCATAAAGGAAGCCACCGACTCGGTTGACCGATTCGTCAAAATATCCGGCTACGGCGCCGATTTACCGCTGTATTCGGGCAACGACAACTCGATATATCTGACGCTCGCCCTCGGCGGCGTGGGCGTTATATCCGTCCTATCAAATCTTCTGCCCGCCGAGGTAGAGGGGATATGCCGAGATTTTTATTCGGGCGAATACGAAAAATCGAGAGAGCGCCAAGCGGAGCTTCTGCCGCTTATCGACGCTATGTTTGCCGAAACCAACCCCGCACCCGTAAAGTACGCGATGTCGCTTTTCGGGCTTTGCGCGCCCGAGCCAAGACTCCCGCTGTCGATACCGACCGAGCCGACGCGGCGCTTGATACGCGAGCTTTTGGGGGCGCGGCTCAAAAGCGCACAGTAGCGGGAGCGCCGCACGCCCCCGACGAATGAAATCCCCCGTATCACCGAAGTCGCCCACGCGGCTAAATCCTTTTATTTGTTTATTTTGCACATAAAATCGCGCCGTGCGCGGTCGTTTGCGCGGCACTGTATGGGTTATTTTTCACAATCTTGTTTCTATTCCCCATATAATACTTGAAATAAGGCTCGTTTTGTGTTAAAATAAAATAAATAAAAAATAACCTCGTGTTCGAGTAGGGGGATTTAATATGAATTTTAAGAAGAAAATTATCACGGCAATAGCGTTTACTCTGTTTTGCGCTTTGACACTCCTCACCCTGTCCGGCTGTAATTTACAGCTTAACGGCGGCAGCGGTGACACGCCCGGTGGCACCGACGTGACGAAGTACACCGTAAGCTACAACTCCGACGGCGGCTCTGCCGTTTCGAGTCAGCAGGTTGCTTCGGGCACTCTTGCAACCGCTCCCGCATCGCCCACCAAGGAGGGCTTCATATTCTCCGGCTGGTACAACGGCGACAAGCTTTGGGTATTCAGCGAGAACGCGGTAACCGCGAACGTAACGCTTAAGGCTAAATGGGTTGCGAAAAGCGGCACGCTCGTCGCATCCTTCAACACCGACGGCGGAAGCATCGTACCGAGCCAGGCAGTTTCCGCATCGGGTAAAATAACCGCCCCCGAAGCACCGGTTAAGGTCGGATACGAATTCGCCGGCTGGTATAACGGTCAGCTTCCCTGGAACTTTGCGACCGGCGTAACCAACTCGGATATCACGCTGACGGCTAAATGGAATCTTATCGATTACACGATTGAGTACGTGCTTGGCGACGACGCCCAAAACGCAGAGGGCAACCCCTCGTCCTACACCTTTACCGACGCGGTAACCGAGATTGCGGCTCCCACCCGTGCGGGCTACGTGTTCGTCGGCTGGACCCTTGAGGGTACGGAGGAACCGGTGGCATCGCTCACGGTTGGCGGCGGCAGAACCGGAAATCTCGTTTTGACTGCAAGCTGGGCGGACGCTGTCGATTATTCTACCTATAAAATCAATTACGAGCTCGGCGGCGGTGTGAACGCTTCCGAAAACCCAGCATACTACACCTCAAACGGTGAGAGTGTTACTCTTTTGGCACCCTATCGCAATTACTACGAGTTTATCGGTTGGACCTGGGATGGTATGAGCACCCCCACCCT
>JAZNFU010000357.1:0-2131 GCA_045576135.1 Eubacteriales bacterium | reverse complement strand
TGCTTTTGGCAAAACGCAAGCACCTCCCGTGCCGCGCTAATATCACGCTTCAAAAGCTCGTTTCGGTCGGACGAGCGAGAGCAGAGCGCAGATGATATTTCTTTGTCGGTTGCATCGAAAACCTCTTTTGCGCTATTGAATTTTTTAAGAAGCGAAGGAAAGGTCGCGCTGTCAGGCCGTGAACACAGCGACAGCCATATCCAGTAAACAAGCTCGTTCATAAAACACCTATTATTTAGACTGCTCCCACATAAACAGCGCGGCGGCAACCGCGGCGTTGAGAGATTCGGTTTTCTTGGAAATCGGAATGTAGACGGAGCCGTTACACAAATCCGAGATTTCTTTGGGGATACCGTGACCCTCGTTTCCTATCATTACGAGGTCACGGGAGGAAAGCTTAACCTCGCCGAGCGGACGGGCACCGTCGGTAAGCTCCGCCGCAAAAACCGCTCTGCCGAGCGAGCGCGCCGAGAAAATAAAGCTCGCCATATCACGAACGCGCGTAATCCGTACTCGAAACAGACTACCCATAGCGCTCCTTACGGTTTTCGGATTGTAAACGTCAACCGTATCACCGCTTACGATAACGTGATCAACGCCGAAGGCAACCGAGCTTCTTATGATAGCTCCGAGGTTACCCGGATCACGCACCGAGTACAGAATTATCGCCCTTTCGGCACTCGAAAGACAAAAGTCTTCCTTATATATTATATCAATATCACGGAAAAAGTCAAGATATTTTATAACGCTAATAATACCTTGGGGGGATTTTTCGGTAGAAATTTTTGAAAAAGCTCCCTCACTCACGCGAAAAACGACCGTATCGGCAAAGCGCTCGTCGTCCGCAAATCGCATAATACGCTCCATTTCGGCGTCGAATTTCGTGTCCTCGATAAAAATATGGCTTACGGGAAGCGCGGCGTCAAGTGCCTCGACGGTCAGCTTTTCGCCCTCGGCAATGAAGGCGCGTGCCGCATCTCTGCCTTTTTTTTCCAAAAGCTGTGCCGCCCATTTTATCTGCGGATTATTTCTGCTCGTGATAATTTCACTAAAAAAGTTCATAAAAGCTCCCAATACTGATAAAAAGGTTTTTTATAAAATTTAAAAAGCCCCGGTTAACCGTAGTCGGAAAACCGGGTAGCTTATTAAAGTGCAGCCTTTGCCTTTTCGCAGATTGCCGCGAATGCTTCCTTATCGGATACTGCAAGCTCAGCGAGCATCTTACGGTTGAGGTTGATGCCTGCAACCTTAAGACCGTGCATAAGCGTGGAATAGTTCATACCGCAAACCTTAGCCTGTGCGGAAATTCTGGTGATCCAAAGAGAACGGAAATCTCTTTTCTTAAGCTTACGGCCAACGTAAGCGTAGTTACCGCTCTTAAGTACGGCCTGCTTAGCCATCTTGAAGTGCTTGGACTTTGCTCCCCAATAACCCTTAGCGGCATTGAGAATACTCTTTCTTCTTTTGCGCGTCATCATAGCGCCCTTAACTCTTGCCATTTTATATCATCCTCCAAATTTTCTCTTAATGCCTTACTTCTGAATAAGGGTTCTGTAAGTAGGTGCGAAGCACTCGCTGAGTATTGCGCCCTTGCGAAGACCTCTCTTACGCTTTGCGGTCTTAAGACCGAGGTTGTGACGGTGATTGTTGTGCGACATCTTTACTTTGCCGCTGCCGGTAAGAGAAAATCTCTTGGCAGATGCCTTATGTGTCTTGATTTTTCCCATTTTTATTCTCCTTTTTGGGTTCTACCCTATTAATTAACTTATTTTTTATCTTGCTTTACGGGGGAAAGGATTATGGACATATAGCGTCCCTCGAGTATCGGCTTCTTTTCAGCCGCACCGAATTCGGCGCAAGCCGCTTGAAACCTCTCGATAACCTCGCGGCCGAGATCCATATGCGACATTTCTCTTCCCTTGAAACGAATAACAGCCTTTACCTTGTTACCCTCCTGTAAGAAGCGCTTCGCGTGGTTAACTCTCGTATCGAAATCGTGCTGCTCGATACGGCAGGAAAGCTGTACCTCTTTTACCTTAACGATAACCTGCTTTTTCTTCGCTTCCTTCTCGCGCTTGTCACGCTCGAAGCAGAACTTGCCGTAATCAATCGCACGGCAAACCGGGGGCTG
>JAZNFU010000356.1:0-7372 GCA_045576135.1 Eubacteriales bacterium | reverse complement strand
TCTTCCTAAGACCGCTTGGCCTCCGACTTTAAGTTCGTCGAGCGTCTTATGGCACCAGTTCGCTATGCCCTGCAGATTTGCCTTCCCCTGCTTATCGACGACGCCCAGCAGTTCGAGCTTCTTTATCTGCGCCTCGGTGGGTTTCTTCGGCTCCTCGGATTTCGGCGATTTCGCCTTTGCGTATTTCGTTTCCGACTTATCCCAGTAAACGTCAGCCGCTACTCCGAGCGCTTTCGCCGCCACGGATATAGCGTCGGTCAACGCCATTTTGAAAGCCTCGTCCGAGCAATAAAGCCCGTTTGTCTCTTTTGCGACGAATGTGTTGCCGCCCGTGCCTTCAATGCCTTTCGACCATTCGTCGCCATACTTGACATAAAGCGTGATGTTGCAAAAAGCGGCGAGTTCCTTCGTTTCGGGCGACGGCTCAATCCACTGACGGTCTATCGTGTAATACCAGCCGAGACCGACAGGTCCGAACGTTTCCGTCAATATCGCAATTCGCCACATAGGGTTTATATCCGTCTTTCCTTTGATGCGCCCCGCTTTTATTTCCTTTTTTGCCGTTTCAGGCACCGCCCGCATAGCATTGTAATACTGCATATTTTCCATTATTCGTTGACCTCCGTTTCGGCTTTCGCCGCTTCTTTTTCGGCGGCTTCCTGTGCCGCCATTTTTTCGTCTATTTCTTTCGCCCATTTTTCGCCGTAGTATTTCTCATTTTTTGCGGCGTCAAGGTAAAGCTCGCAATAGTCGCGGAGTTCCTCGACTTTATCCGTCGTCCCCGTAAGGTATTCGGCAAGGCGTTTTATCGTTTCGAGTGTGCCTCTTTGCGCTTCTCGTGCGGTTAAGGTTTCCTTTTGATAATAAGTCATTGACTTTGACCTCCGTTTGTGTTATTATTGATGTAGCGTATTTCCCAAGTTCCCGCCGTCGCCGAGGTGCTTCTCGGTGGCGGCTTTTTCTATGCTTGCCACGATGTAGTCCAGCAAGAAGTCCTGCACCGTTGTCCCGTTCGCGCGGCAAAGGCGTTGCAACGCCGTTCTGCGGGTTTTTGACATACGGACGATAACTTTAGCGCTACGGCTCGCCGAGCGTTTCTCGGGGCGTTTCTGCGCGTCTGCCGAGGGTTCCGCAGTGCTTATTAGCGCCGCCGCCTCGGGAATAAGCTGTATGCCGTATTTCTCGGGCTTTTTCACCTTGCTGTTGAGGCTCTTATCGTAGCCCGCGTAGACCGCCTTTATGGTCTTGACCTGTTCCTTGTCGTTCATCTCGCTCTCTCCTTTCCGTCGATGATGTAGGCGGCGCCCGCCGCGGGTATTGCGACCGCTACGCCATAAAGCGCGGTCAGCGGGTTTGTTTCGGTGTCGGGCGTTATGCCGTGGTCGCGGCAGTAGTCCTCATAGTCGCAGGTGCTTATTATCGCCGCCGCGAATATCAGCCCCGCCGCCATTATCGCCAGCATTACCCATTTCGCTATTTTCATAATTGACCTCCTTTTCACAATCGCATTGTTCCTCCGCGTCAAGGTAAGCGCCGCAACGCGGGCATTGTCTTTGTTTTCTCATACCGACAGCCACCTTGCGAGGTTGGCGACCGATACGTAATATCTTCCGCCGCATTTCGTCAGCGGGAAGTCCTCGATAGCCTGCAAGCTTTCTCTTGACCTGCCGAGCATTTTCGCCGCTTCGTTGACGGTAATAACCGCCTTGTTCGGGTAGAGCTTATTCAGCATTTCGAGGTTTTCACGGTAAGTAGCCTTTTCCATTAGTTCCCCTCCTTTTCTTTGATGTAGTTGATAGCCGCGAGCAGAGCGTCGCGGGCTTCGGTGCGCCTGCCGTCAGGTAATAGCATTGTGTCGGATATAACCGCGTCCAGCCGTTCGATAAGCAGAGCCTCGCGGGTTCGTATGTCGGCGCCGCAGAACGGGCAGTATTTCGCGCCCTTGACAGCTATGTGCCGCCTGCATTTCGGGCAGACTGTCGTCTTTTCTCGTTTGCCGCAGGCTTTCGGGCGCCGCAGTGCCCCGCCGCAGTCGAGAATAATCTGCGGCAACGAGCTACCTGATATGCCGTGCTTTTTGACGATTTCGCGGGTCGGCAGTTTTGCCTCGATGTAGTCGTAGTAGATTGCCTGCTTTCTTTCATCGGTCATTGTCGTTTTCCTCCTTTTCGTAGCCCGTGCATTTCGGGAACATTATGTCGTGCATTTTGTCGTCGAGTTTGCATTTACATTCAAGCCACTCGTGCGACGTTTCAATAATGCGGCGGTGTTTGCAGTCAAAGCAGTCCATTATTCTACCTCCTTGTTTCTGCCTGTATCGCCGATAGCCCAGCGAATTCTCTTTACTTCTTGACCTTGTGATACTGCCGCCATAACAGCTCCATAGCGTATTCAACGTCGGCTTGTAGCATTTCCAATTTCACCGAGGCTTCGCCGTCAGGGCGCACCCCTACGGGCTTTTCGGAAGTGCTGACATATTCGTCAAGCACCTTGACCGCTTCGCGCACACGCGCCATTTGTTTTTCGTAGTTATTCATTTTTTGACCTCCTTATGCGTGGCTGGGGTTGCGACCAGCCCTCCCGCATTAAAGGGCTTGCGCCCTCCGCTCTGCGTTTAGACCTCCTTTTGGTATTCGGGGTGATTGTGGAGAAACTCATCTTTTTGTATAAGGGCGCACAAAAGGTCTTTGGCAAGCCTGCTACGGAGCCAATCATCGTCGCGCTCTAATGCGTTTACTATGGTCTGCGCCATTTCTTCGAGTTCTTCAAGTTTTTTCAATGTCATTGTTTTGACCTCCAAAAAGTTTTTGTTGACAAGCAGGCGTCGCGGGGTTTATAATGTTTTTAAGCCGTTTCCCGTTGTTTTGCCGCCTTTCCCTTGCTACGCCTCTATTATAAACCATTTTTCCGCGGTTTTCAACACTTTTTTCAAAGTTTTTCAAAGTTTAGCGTTTTGCACAAATAAAAAAGCGCGTTTTTGGACACTTTTACCAAGTTTTATGGAGGTTATTATGAATGAGTTTAATTTTAAGAGGCTGAAAAACTTATGCCTCGAACACGGGCAGACGATAAACAGCCTTGCAGAAGCCGTGCAAGGCGTCAGTGAAACAGCTATACGAGAATGGGGTAAGGGTGCAAAGCCCCGTGCAAGCAACGTGAAGCCCATAGCGGACTTTTTCGGGTTGCCCGTATCTTATTTCTTCGAGGACGGCGACGCGCCTGTGACGGCGCCCGTGGGCGATTTGATAACGCTCCGCGTGGTCGCGTCCGTCAAGGCGGGCTACGACGGGCTTATGACCGAGGAATATTTCTCCGAGCAGGAGCAGGTGCCCGTATCAATGCTGAAAGGCTATCCCGCCTCGGAATGCCGCCTCTACACCGTGCGCGGCGACAGTATGTTTCCGCGAATACTCGACGGCGATAAAATAATCGTCCACGTGCAGGAGAGCGTCGACAGCGGCGACACCGCAATAATAATCGTCAACGGCGACGAGGGCACCGTCAAAAGGGTCGAATACCGCCCGAATGAGGACTGGCTTGACCTTATCCCCGCAAATCCCGAGTATCAACGGAAACATATCGAGGGCGCCGACCTCGAGCAGTGCCACGTCTACGGCAAGGTAATCGGGCTCCTGCGGACGTTATGAAATATTACGTCCGCCCTGACGGTCTGCACGAAGCGTCAAGGATAATAAACGGTAAGCGCAAGGTGTTCCGAGGAAAAACCGACGCCGAGGTAAACAAAAAAATACGGGCATATAAAGCCCGTATTGAAAGAGGTATGCTTTTTTCGGAAGTCCTTGACGACTGGAAAGATGTCACGTTCCCTGACATAGCCTATTCGACCGTGCAAGGGTATAAAGCGGCGGTGCGGCGCCTGCCCGCTCGTATGTTGTCAACGCCCATAAAGAGCCTGACGACGAAAGATATAAACGCCTACCTGCGGACGCTGGCGGAAAAGAAATACGCCCGAAAGTCCGTCGCCGCGTCGCGGTCAATAATCAATATGGTCTGCGTCCACGCCCTGCGCCTCGGAGAGATTGACGTCAATCCGTGCGCCGCCGCCGTCACGCCGAAGCACCTGCCGCAGACCCGCCGCGAAGCCGCCAGCCCCGAGGACGAGGAAAAGATAAAGAAGAACGTCGATAAGTGGCTTCTGCCCTATTTCGTTTTATATACGGGGTTGAGGAAAGGCGAAGCCCTCGCCCTGAAATGGGGCGACGTCGATTTTGTGAACGATATAATAACGGTAAATAAGGCGGTTTACTTTGAAAGCGAAGTCCCGCATATCAAACGCCCGAAAACGGACGCGGGCGTGCGGACGGTGCCGCTTCTCGCCCCATTAAAAAAAGTCCTCCGCCCGAGAGCGAAGGACAAATACATTTTCTCCGTCGACGGCAAGACGCCATACGACAAGAGCGAGTATCAGGTTTTAATGGAGCATTACCAAAAAGAAACGGGTATCACCTGCACGTTGCACCAGCTTCGCCACTCCTACGCGACAATGCTTTTCGAGTGCGATATTTCCCCAAAAGACGCGCAGGCGCTTCTCGGACATAGCAATATAGTCGTGACCGAGGACATATACACCCATATACGGCAGAGCCGCCAAAAGGTGATCGCGGCGACCATAAACGAAAGGCTAAAAAATACATAAAATTACACAGTAAGCCCGCAAACGACGGTATATCGTCATTTCGTTTGCGTTCAAATCCCATCTTCTCCGCCACGCCCCGAAGCCGCCGAAATAGCCGCAAATGGTCTATTTTCAACGGTTTCGGGGTTTTTCTATTCCTCGAAAAACGTCGAAAAAAGCCCGAAAAAGCCCGAAAAATCTACACAGTGATTTACACAGGCGGTTTTTCGGCGCTTGGCGTTCTACACAAAAACCGCCGCCGTATCGGGAAAGTTCTTATCACATAATTCGATTTCGCGTTTTCGGCGGGCAGGTTGATAAATTACACGGCAAAAAAGAAAACGCCGTGTAAAGGCGTATAGCGCGCGTAAACGCAAAAAGCAAAAAAGAAAAAGCCCCCGCAGACGTGTGCCGCCGTCTACGAGGGTTTCCTTCGAATATTTCTATTCGTAGTCTAGTGAAAAAATTATATCACGGTTTTTTGCTTTTGTCAAGAGAAAAAGCCCGCCTGCCGTTCCCCTCGGCAAGCGGGCTCTTCTCCGTGAAAGGATAACACCTATGAAAAGGATTTAGCCTTTGATTGAGGTCTTTCCCTCGGTGGCGAGGAAATACACGCCCTGCGTTTCGGCGAATACGACAAAGCCGTTGAAGATTGCCAGCACGATAGTCTGCAGGGAGTAGTCGCCGACCGCGACGACCTGTATGATGAATACCAGCCCCAGCGATAAGCCGAGGGCTATCAGCCGCAGAGCCGTCGACCCGATTTTCGGGAAGATGTATTTTACCACTGCGACGATGAGGTTCGTGGCGAGGCAAGCCCCGCCGAAGGTCGCAAGAAGCGACCAGTCAAAGAATTCGTTCATTTTTTACTCTCCGTATTTCTTTAATATTTTAACCGCCTTTTCGACCTCGAGAAGCTTCTCGTTGCAGACGCCTATTTCGGCGACAAGACGGTTATTTTCTTCGAGCAGTTCCGCGTTGCGGATTGTCAGCAGTTCGTTCTTCTTGACCTCGGCTTCGTAAAGCGCCTCCCAGTCTTTCGGCTCCTTTATCACCGACAGCCCCGCGTAAACCGCCGCGTAGCGTTCCGCGCCGTCAATCCGAAAGCGGCACCACGTGTAATCGTCGTTCTGACACGTTGCAACGGCGTCGTAGTCGCCTTCGGGCAGTAAGCCCTCTTTAGTATCGGGCGAAAGAAACGGGCTTGAGCGGTAATACAGCGAGTTCGCTTTAAGGCAGGTGAAAATGGAGCCTTTCGGTAAATCGGTTTCGGGTATCTCGGGCGTTTCCTTTACGGCGCCTTTCGGGTCGTAAACGCAGGACTGCCCCTCGCCGAGGTAGATATGCTCGCACGGGTCGACCGCGTATTTCGCCGTATCGCCCGCCTTGTAGGTGTAGTCGGCAGGGACAATCCAGTATTGCAGTTCGAGGTGTGAGCCCGTGGCGACACCCGTCTTGCCCTCTATGCCGATAATATCGCCTTTTTTGACTTTCGCTCCGACTCCGACGCTTATTTTCGAGAAATGAAAATAGCGGTGTATCACGTGTTGACCGTTGACGATGGAGCGTATATTGAGCCATTTTAAGGTGGTGGTGTCGGACGGGTTGACGCATTCCGTGACCTCGCCGTCGAAAATCGCGTAAATATACTTTATGCCGCTGTAATGTTTCTTTTGATACGCCATATCTATTCCGTAATGCTCCGACTTGAATTGCTTGTAATAGTCGGGGTCTTTGAAATAGGTCGTAATGGCGACCGAACTTTCGGGGTAAATCGGATATTCCATATTGCGCCTCCTATTTTAGTATGAGAGCCAGCAACGCTCCCAGCGCCCCGCCGATAATCACAGAGATAGTGACCGAGATTATCTGCCGCTTCACGAAATCCATAGCGGCGACGGGTTTCTGCTCAAGCGTTTCGAGCCGTTCTCCCTGCTTCGCTTGTTCTTTTGCCATAGCCTCCATAGCGACGGCAAGGCGGTCGACGTTCCGTGCGAGTTCGCGAGTGGTCTTTTGTTCGCTTTCGATATTATCGACGCGACGGAAAAGCGTTTTTATCTGCTCGCCGTGGGCGACGATTTCGGCTTCAATTTCCATTTTTTATCCCCCATATATCGTAATACCAGTAGAGCGTGCCGCCAGTGAGGCCGCCTGTGTTATTGGTCGTAGTGAAAAAATCAGGCGCCAAGTATCCAAGTTGTATGTTTACGGGTTGCATTGTTTGAATACCCACGAAATGAGCCGTCCCAGTGGTAGCAGGGAAAAAAGTGCCACCAAAAACCGCCGATTTTATGACGGTGCCCGAAAGACTATAACTTTGGCGCAACGGGATAACCTCTGCCTGACCACGATACAACGCCCCGTCAGCGGTAAATCTATTCGATTGTATTCCGCTTTCTTCGACTCGACCGTATAAATGGACGCGGCCGTCGCCGTAAACGTCAACGCACATAGTAGCGGTATTATCGTTCCCCGTATATGCCGTTTCGGTATGCGTAGGCGCGACCAGCGTCCACGTGTAGACGTTATTCGCCGCCGCCGTGCAGACGTAGGCGGCGCCGTTATATACGCCGATTTGACCGACCGCGCCGACCGTAGAGGTCGTCGGAGCCGCCGCGAAGATAAGAGCGTTTCCGTCGTAAATGCCCTGCTCCATTTCGTTCAGCCATTGAGCCGAAATCGGCGTGCCGACCTGCGTCACGGAGTCGGGCGTCGATTGAAGTCGGAGGCCAAGCG
>JAZNFU010000355.1:0-12118 GCA_045576135.1 Eubacteriales bacterium | reverse complement strand
AAAGAGCATCGAGCTAAGAAACGGTAAAGAAAACTTTACGTTTTACGACGGTCCGCCAACTGCAAACGGCAAGCCGCACATCGGTCACGTTCTTACCAGAGTTATAAAGGATATGATTCCCCGCTACCACACTATGAAGGGCAGACGCGTTCTTCGTAAGGCGGGCTGGGACACGCACGGTCTTCCCGTTGAGCTTGAGGTTGAGAAGAAGCTCGGCATCGACGGCAAGGAGCAGATAGAGAGCTACGGTCTTGAGCCGTTTATCGCTCACTGTAAGGAGTCGGTGTGGAATTACAAGGAGATGTGGGAGGACTTTTCGGGCACCGTCGGCTTCTGGGCTGATATGCAAAATCCCTACGTCACCTACGAAAACGACTTTATCGAGTCTGAGTGGTGGGCGCTCCGTCAGATTTACGACAAGGGACTTCTCTACAAGGGCTTTAAGATCGTTCCCTACTGCCCCCGCTGCGGCACGCCGCTTTCCTCTCACGAGGTTGCTCAAGGATATAAAACCGTAAAGGAGCGCTCTGCCGTCGTTCGCTTCAAGTGCGTTGGCGAGGACGCGAGCTTCCTCGCTTGGACCACGACCCCCTGGACGCTTCCGTCAAACCTCGCTCTTTGCGTAAACCCCGAGGAAGAATACTGTCTTGTAAAGGCAGCCGACGGGCACAATTATTATATGGCTAAGGCTCTGCTTGACAAGGTGCTCGCACCGCTTGCAAAGGAGGACGTTCCCGCTTACGAAATCGTAAAGAGTATGAAGGGATGCGAGCTTGAGGGCAGAGAGTACGAGCCGCTGTTTGAGTGCGCGGGCGTCGCCGCCGCAAAGCAGAACAAGAAGGCTCACTTTATCGTATGCGACAATTACGTCACGATGTCCGACGGTACGGGTATCGTTCATATCGCTCCCGCGTTCGGCGAGGACGATAACAGAGTCGGAAGAAACTACGAGTTGCCCTTCGTTCAGTTCGTTAACGCGCGCGGCGAGCTTACCGAGGATACCGCGTACGGCGGCGTATTCGTAAAGGACGCCGACCCGATGATTCTTTCGGACCTCGACCGCGAGGGCAAGCTGTTCGACGCGCCGAAATTCGAGCACGATTATCCGCACTGCTGGCGCTGTAACACGCCCCTTATCTACTACGCAAGAGATACCTGGTTCATAAAAATGACCGCAGTAAAGGATAACCTTATCCGCAATAACAATACTGTCAACTGGATTCCCGAAAGCATCGGTAAGGGCAGATTCGGCGACTGGCTTGAAAATATTCAGGATTGGGGAATTTCACGAAATCGCTATTGGGGAACTCCTCTCAACATCTGGGAGTGCTCCTGCGGACACAGACACTCGATAGGCTCGGTGGCAGAGCTTCGCGAGATGGCGGATAATTGCCCCGAAAATATCGAGCTTCACCGCCCCTTCATCGACGCCGTAACGCTCAGATGCCCTAAATGTCAGGGCGAAATGAAGCGCGTGGCCGAGGTTATCGACTGCTGGTTCGACTCAGGCTCGATGCCCTTCGCACAGTGGCACTACCCCTTCGAAAACAAGGAGATGTTCGAATCGCAGTTCCCCGCCAACTTCATCAGCGAGGGCGTTGACCAGACGCGCGGTTGGTTCTATTCTCTTATGGCTATTTCCACGCTTATCTTCGACTGCTCACCCTATAAAAACGTGCTCGTTCTCGGTCACGTGCTTGACAAGGACGGACAGAAGATGGCGAAATCCAAGGGAAACGCGTTCGACCCGTTCGAAGCGCTTGAGCAGCACGGAGCGGACGCTATCCGTTGGTATTTCTACTCAAACTCTGCCCCCTGGCTCCCCAACAGATTCTCCGCGGAGGCGGTCACTGAGGGACAGCGTAAGTTTATGGGTACTCTTTGGAATACCTACGCCTTCTACGTTCTTTACGCAAACATTGACGGCTTCGACCCGACGAAGTATTCGCTTGACGTGAAGAGCCTCTCGGTTATGGATAAATGGGTACTCTCCGAGCTTAACGGCACGGTTGCTAAGGTAGACGCCTCGCTTGAAGCGTACAAGATAACCGAGGCTACGAGAATTCTCGAGGGCTTCGTTGACAATCTTTCGAACTGGTACGTTCGCCGTTCGAGAGAGCGCTTCTGGGTAAAGGATATGCCTACCGACAAGGTCAACGCGTATCTCACCCTTTACACCTCGCTCGTAACCATCGCGAAGGTTGCCGCACCGCTTATTCCGTTTATGGCTGACGATATTTACAGAAATCTCGTATGCTCGGTTGACAAGAGTGCGCCCATATCGGTACATCTTTGCGACTACCCCGTATGCGACGAGGCGCTCGTTGACGAGGAGCTTTCCGAGAATATGGCACAGATAGTTGAGATAGTAACGCTCGGCAGAGCCTGCCGTAACAGCGCAAACATCAAGAACCGCCAGCCGATAGCGAAAATGTACGTTTCGGCAAAGAAGACTCCCAAAGACGAGCTCATCGCGGTAATTGCCGAGGAGCTTAACCTCAAGTGCGTTGAATTCACCGACAGCGTTCGCGAGTTCACCACCTACAACTTCAAGCCCCAGCTTCGCACGGTGGGCCCGAAATACGGAAAACACCTTGGCGCAATAAGGAATATTCTCGCGAGCCTTGACGGCAACGCGGCAATGGACGAGCTTCGCGCGAGCGGCTTTATCAAGCTCGATATTCCGGACGCCGACGTAAGACTCGCCGAGGAGGATTTGCTTATCGAAATGACCAAAAAAGAGGGCTACGAGTCGCTTTCCGACAGAGGAATTACGGTAGTTATAGACAAAAATCTCACCCCCGAGCTTATCGAGGAGGGTAACGTAAGAGAGATAATCTCCAAGGTACAGACTATGCGTAAGGATTCCGGCTTCGAGGTTATGGATAACATAAGGCTCGCATTCGTCGGAAATGCCTCAATCGAGGCTATTGCCGAAAAATGCCGCGACGAAATTGCCGGCGAGGTTCTCGCAACGCAGGTTATAATCGGCGAAGCTCTTGAATTCTCTAAAGAATGGAACATCAACGGCGAGGTGGTTACCATCTCGGTTGAAAAGGTAAAATAAATCCCAAAGGGCTGCGGCAAGGATTCAGCCGCAGCCCTAAATACGCATAAATCAAGCGCGCAAAAATTTCTCGCCGCATCACAAAAGAGGGGCAGCACCGCGCCCCCCACGCACGAAAGGAGCAAATATGTCAGCAGCATCCGCAGCACTCGTACTTGAGGTAATTATGATGATACTCTTCGGAGCGTCCTGGCCGTTTAACGTAGTCAAATCCTACCGGGCACGGACGGCAAAGGGCAAAAGCCTTCAATTTCTTATAATAATTATAGTCGGATACGTAGCAGGTATAACCTCTAAGATTCTCACCTTTGACGCGGGAGAGTGGCTTAAATGGCTCGCCCTCTCGGTGTATATCCTCAATCTTCTGATGGTGAGCACCGACCTCGCGCTCTACGTAAGAAACATACGGATTGACAAAGCGCGCGAGAGCGAAAAAGCGTAAACCGCACGATTTTGTAAACAAAAGATAGCAAAAATAAGCTTTTAACCACTACACGAAAGGAAAATTATGAACAAAGCAAAAAAACTTTTGGACCTTTTTTTCACTATGCTGAAAATAGGTCTGTTCACCTTTGGCGGCGGATACGCTATGATAGCGTTGCTCGAAAACGAGTTCGTCGCGCAGAAAAAGTGGCTTGACAAGGACGAATTTCTCGATATCACGGCAATAGCCGAATCCACCCCGGGCCCCATCGCAATAAATATGGCAACCTTTATCGGATACAAAAACGGCGGCGTCCTCGGCTCGACCGTAGCCACCCTCGGCGTATGTATTCCCTCCTTTACCATAATATATCTGATATCGCTCTTTTTCGACGCGTTTTTGTCGCTTACGCTCGTCGCGTACGCATTCCGCGGCATTCAGGCTTGCGTAATTTATCTTATCTTCTCAGCAGGCTTTAAAATGCTGAAGCAAATCAAAAAAACGCCGATGAATATAATCTTAATAGCCTTGACCTTCGTTTGCTTGATTTTATTCTCGGTATTCGCGATAAGCTTTTCCACCATGTTCTACATACTTATAAGCGGCACGGTTGGCGTCGTCGTATACCTCGTTTCCACTATGAGAAAGGAGAAGAATAGCGATGCTTCTTGACCTGTTTTTAACCTTTCTTCAGATAGGCACGTTTTCATTCGGCGGCGGCTACGGAATGCTTTCGCTTATGCGTGAAAAGGTGCTCGCTAACGGCTGGCTCACCGAGGAGGAGCTGCTCAATATGATAGCGGTTTCCGAGTCGACTCCCGGTCCTATCGCGGTAAATATGGCGACCTTTATCGGCTCGTCGCAAGCGGGATTTTGGGGCTCGCTCGTAGCAACGCTCGGCGTAATTTTGCCCGCCTTCATAATCATTCTGCTTATCGCAACGATTATACGGAATCTGCTTAAGTACGCGGGCGTGCAGGCATTTCTCGGCGGCATCCGTCCGTGCGTCGTAGGTCTTATTCTCGCAACGTCCGTCACGCTCGGACTTGGCACGTGTCTTGGCTTTTCTGCCGTTTCCGAGCCGCTCGCCCCCGACGTGCGCGCGCTTATAATTCTCGCGCTTATCTTCGCCGTTTCGGCAATTTTGAAGCGTATTCTCAAAAAGAAGCCCTCGCCGATTCTTATGATAATTATATCGGCGGCGCTCGGAATTCTGCTCTATTCAATTAAATAACACGCGTATAAACGAATCAAATAAGGACGTGTGAAATATGAAAAAATTATATGAAAAAAGCAAGCTCGGCTTCGCGCTTGCCTGGATAAGCGCATATTGCGTTTTGGCGTCGCTTGCGGATAATCTTTCACTAAGCGTGGGCATAGAAAAGCTGTTTACCCTGCCCACCTTGATAATTCTTTCGGCTGTGGCACTCATTTTTATAAAAAGCTCGGGCGCACTCTCTAAGTACGGACTTTGTCCTCCCGCCGTTGCCCCCGCACGAATGCTCTATTACGCACCTCTTATAATACTTTTAACGGTAAATCTGTGGTGGGGCTTCGATATGAATTTATCTCTCCCCGAAACCGCGCTGTATATACCGTCGATGCTTTTTGTAGGATTTTTAGAGGAAATAATCTTCCGCGGCTTTTTACTCGACGCTATGCTGAAAAGCAACCCCAAATCAGCCGTAGCGGTATCGAGCATAACCTTTGGAATAGGTCATATAATAAACCTTATAAACGGCTCGGGCGCCGAACTTTTACCGAATCTTTTGCAAGTCGTTTACGCCGTAGCGGCAGGCTTTATGTTCGTTATGATTTACTGTAAATCAAAGAGCTTAGTCCCTTGCATTATAACGCACGGCGTCTTTAACGCGCTGAGCGTATTTTCCGCACAGACGGGTACTTTTGAGCAGATAATCAGCGCCGTCGCAATCACGGCAATTTCCGCCTCGTATGCGATATATCTGACCGCACTTCCCGACGTCCCACACACCGCAGATTCCGACACGGAAAGCGATTGACAGCACAAAATAGGCTGTTATGACAATTTTAGTTTGCATAATAGACAAAATTAAGTCGTAAAACTAAAGATAAACTCTACCGTCGGTTGATATCTCCCCATTCAACCGTTGGTACGTTGCCATTTGGAGAAAAACAATCTATACTGTAACCGAGGAGGCGAGTTATGGATCAAGGAAAAATCGGAAAATTCATTGCCGAGCGCAGAAGGACCGTCAATCTGACGCAAATGCAATTGGCAGAAAAGCTGAATATCACAGACCGAGCAATATCGAAATGGGAAAACGGCAGAGCTATGCCGGACTCATCGCTTATGCTTGAGCTGTGCGAAATTCTCGGCATTACGGTAAACGATTTATTATCAGGGGAGGTTGTTACGATGGAAAATTACAACAAAGAAATGGAAAAAACGCTTTTGGAGGTAGTAAGACAAAAGGAGGAGGCGGATAAACGCCTGCTCGCTCTCGAATGGGTAGTATGTATTCTTTCGGTCATCGTTTTGCTCGTACCGATATTGGTTGCGGGATACATTACGATGGAGAGCTGGCAAAGAGCACTTCTTATAATATCGGGGTTCGTTCCGTTTATCGTAGGAGTTTCATTCGCCGTTAAAATCGAGCAGGTTGCGGGTTACTACGAGTGTCAGCATTGCAAGCACAAATACGTTCCGAGCTTCAAATCGGTCGTACTCTCGATGCACCTCGGCAGAACGAGATGGATGGCCTGCCCAAACTGCAACAAAAAATCCTGGCAGAAAAAGGTTATAAGCAAGGACTGAGACACAAAAATAAATTTTAACTCGCTATACCGGGCAAGCGCGACGGAAGCACGGGAGAAAATCTCTGCTTCTGCCGTTTTTTATTCCGAAAGCTTGTTGAAATCCAAATAAATCCGTGATATAATGGTTTTGAAAAAACCTCGGAGGAAACTACTTATGCAAATGAAAAAATTAGACAAAAGCGTGCTCAAATTATGGTATATCAGAGCGGGAATTCTTTCTTTGGCTCTTATCGGCGTCTTCGTGAGTGCCGCCGTCGTTTTGACAGCCGCGGGGGCAACGCAGAACGTGAAGCTCGCCGTTTTGCTCGGGGTAGGAATACCCGTCCTCTTGCTTCTTGCTCTTATACTTATATTGCCCGCATTACGCCATAAGGCGTACGCTTGGGGCTATGACGACGAGCGCATCGTCGTAAAGCTCGGAGTTATATTCAGACACCGGGTCGTAATTCCGATTTGTCAGATTCAAGACCTCCATAGGACCGAAGGCCCTATTATGACCCTGCTCGGTCTTAGCGACGTCACCATCTCAACCGCAGGCTCTAATTTCAACCTTTCAACTCTCACCGTCGCCGAGGCTGACCGTATGATTGACGAGCTTGAGCACAGCCTTAACCGAAGAATTGAGGATGCGAAAAATGAAGCGGTTTGACAAAAATTACGTTTATTCGAGCTTGTTATCGGATTTCTTCCTCAGCCTCGTGATACTTTTCAGTATTTTCGGCGACTTCTTCATTGAGGAGGATATCGACACGGAGGCTCTGAGCTTCTCCGTCCCCATCGCCATAGCGCTGTTTATCCTTATCTACGTATGCTTTACCGTATATAGAATTCTTTACTACAAAAGCTCGGGATACGAGCTTACAAAGACCGAAATCAAGTGCCACCGAGGAGTATTCTTCAAAAAGCACTCTGTCTTGGATTATAAGAAAATCCACGCCATAAACAAAAGACAATCGATAATTCATAAAATTTTCGGAATTGCCGTCCTTACCGTTGACAGCGGCTCTGCCAACACCTCGCACCAAGCCGAAATAACGATTATAGAAAAGAGTGCGATCACAGACGCTCTTCTCAGCGAATTGAATTTACTGAAAGAAAACGGTATCAGAGGCGACGTGAACGAGCAAAAAGCAGAAGAAGTGCTTCTATCGGATAAGGATAGTCTGTATCGCTTCACCTCTGCCAAAAAAATGCTGTATACACTCATCAATATTGCTTCTACTGCATTCTTCACGGCTGTGTTTGCGCTGCTCGCTATTATCGTCATCGGTGTTTGCAAGGGAGCGTTGCAGCTTGACGCACTCGGCACGTGGGGACAATATTTCCTCTATGCTGTTCTGATCACGATAGGAGGGGTGCTGCTGTTCTCAATCTTCTCCTTTATCGGAAGCATCATTTATTCATTCGTCGGTTATTATCATTTCACCATTACAAAGCAAAACAACAACATTCAGATATCCTACGGACTTTTGGAGAAACATACCAATACCTTTAGCTACGATAGAATCAAAGCTGTGAAAATCACGCAAGGGCTCGTTCAGAGAATGCTCGGCTTTGCATCAATAAGGCTTGAGGTGATCGGTTATACCGTAAATAGCGGTGATGATGATAAAAACGCTGCTCTCGGAGTGCTCGTTCCGTTTTGCAAATACGGCGAAATCGGCGAAATTTTGGACAGGATACTGCCCGACTACGTGCCGGACGAAAAGCAAAGCGACGCGGTGTCTTATTTTCCGTTCGTGTCCTGGTTCTTCTTGATTTTCGGCGGCATAGCAGGCATAGCACTTCTGCAAACGGCGGCGGTTTTGGCTCTCTTGAAGCTCTCCTCAGGCGTCATCTCCATAGTAGCGCTGTCAATTTTCGGGGCGGCAGTAACCGTCCTCGCAATAAAAGCCGTGAGCGCACTTCTCGCCTATAAAACGAGCGGCGTTACAATCAGGTGCGGAAAAATAACCGCGTATTACGGCGGATTTACGAAAAACGTCACCGTATTTATGCACAAAAACCTCGTCGCCGCAGAGAGCGTGACCACCCCGCTCCGTGAAAAATGCGGAATTGCAACTCTCGTTATGCACTTAAAAACCAACGCCGACTCAAACGAAGTAAAGGTTCATATTCAAAGAAATGAGCTTGCCGGGGAGCTTGAAAAGCTTCTGATAGTTTAGTCGTTCGCTCTCAGCTTCTAAGCATCAACAAATTGAATATCTGTCTAAAAAGTAAATATAACGTTACAAAAAGCGGTCGGGACTTGTTCTTATCCCGACCGCTTTACTATCGTCACTTTGTTATGTTTGTTCCTGCGTTATCACATAACCGAGCCTCCAGAAACGTTTATCGATTGTCCCGTAATATACGCGGCGTCTTCGGATACGAGGAATTTAACCGTCGTCACGACCTCCTCGAGCGTGCCTATTCTTCCCATAGGAATTTTGCTCTCGAAATACGGCATAACCTCCTCGGGCGCTATATTTCTTTTCTTAGCGTAGCTCACGACCTGCTTATCCCACATAGGCGTCAGCACGACTCCCGGGCAAACCGCATTCACGCGAATACCCGATTTTGCGAATTCAAGCGCCGCCGATTGTACAAGACCTATCACGCCGAATTTGCTCGCACAGTAAGCTTGATACTGTGCTCCGCCCACCTTTCCCGACTGTGAGGACATACAAACTATCGAGCCGCCCTCGCCCATCATTCCGAGCGCGCTCTGCATACAGAGGAAGCTTCCCTTAAGATTAATATCTATAGTTCTATCCCATACCTCCTCGCTGCATTCGAGCATCGGCACGATAATCGAAATTCCCGCGCAGCAGACGAGATAATCGAGCCCGCCGAAGCTTTCTTTAATTTTCCCGAACGCCGACCTAACGCTTGACGAATCCGATACGTCTACCTGCACCGCGATACATTTCGCTCCGTGCTTTTTCGAGGCGCGCTCCGCGCACTCGACGGCTCCCGCCTCGTTAAAATCGAGAAGCGCAACGCTTGCGCCCTCTGCCGCAAACCCCTCGGCTATCGCCGCACCAATACCGCTTGCCGCACCCGTCACGGCAACTCTTTTTCCTTGAAATCTCATAATTCACCTCTAATAATGTAATCAATTGTTTGCCAAAAGATTATTGGCAAGCTTGTAAAGGAAGCTCGCATAATACTGCACGAGCGCATCCGGAAGGACGGCGTACCCAACCTCATAGGTAAACTTGCCCCGGTAGCCTATCGATTTGAGATGTCGCACAGCCCCCTCCCAATCGGTATCACCAAAATACACGGGAAGGTGGCAGTCACTCTCAAAGTGCACGATATTATCGTGAACGTGCGTGGACCTCACGAGATTTCCGAGCCTCGCAAGCGCACCGAGCGGGTCGGTGGGGTTGGAGATTTTTCCGTGACCGAAATCCCAGCAGGCAACGACCGCAGGGTCGTTAAATTTCTCTATTACCGCAAGCTGCTCGTCGACCGTCGAGGTAAATCTCGTGCGTATTCCGTTTCTCACCGGCTCGAAAAGGTTTTCAACGGCTACCGAAAAGCCGTGCTTTTTCGCATACTCGACATACGGTGCGTAAAAGTCGTAATTTTCCATAAGCGCACGCTCCGGATTAAATCCGCGCTCGTCAGGGATATATTTATCCGCGTGAATTACGACGTACTCCGCGCCCATAATTTTGTTTATTTCAAATGCTCGCCTCATATACTCGCGGTAGTCCTCGTCGCTGTATTTTTCAAAGACGTAGGGCGGGTGAGTCTGATTTACCGTCAAGCCGATTTTATCAAAGCCCTCTTTAATTCTCTTGGTTTCTTCAAGCCAATCCGCGTTTTCAAGGTAGTAGTTACCCGAAAAATCAATATAATTGAAGCCCGCGCGCTTTGCTATTTCCGCACACTCCAATATATCTCTCTTTTCATCAGTCCCACGCCGACCGCGAAAATGACCGACGTTTATCGAAAGCTCCATTTTTAATCCCTCTCTTTTTTATTATTCGTAAGCACGCACCTCGAAAACGGTCGCACTCTCAGCTCCGTTGGTGGATTTCACACGAAGCTCTACTCTATCGCACGCTGTTTTCGGGAAGCGGTGTATTCTGTGTCTTTGATGGTTGTCACGCACCTCGATTTTGCCAACCTCGCCCTCACCCAGAAGCATCACTACGTCGTAATCGCGCACAAGCTCCGGGGGAACGCCGATTCTCTGCTGTGCCTGTCTTTTCGGCGCCATAGTAACGCGTATCGGATAGCTGAAATCAGAGTGGAAGGTATAGCGAAGCTCGGAAAGCTCACGCACTCCGTCAAGCTTCATCGTGAGCACCTCGCCGCACTCGGCAATGCCGTCGGATATCCAGGCGTGCATATTTTCGCCGAGCTTTCTCGAAATACCGTCCTTTACCTTATCCGGCTCGCCGCCCGAAATATACGAGCTTGCCGTGAAGCTTGCCTGCCTTGCCAAATCCTTTTCGTCCTCGTTTGAATATCCGGGCAAGAAGCCGTCGTTTTTGAGTATCTGCTGCTGAAGCTCGGGGACGTGAGGCGCAAGCTCGCGCGGCATAACGCCGTATTTTTTGCAAAGTGCCGCAGCCGCACCGACCGCCTGACCGCCTATCGCACAGCATCCGAGAATTCTCGTGCTGCACATCGCAAGCTTTGTCGCGCTTATATTTCTTCCCGCCATAAACATATTCTTTATATTTTTCGAGTAATAAGAGCGGTAAGGAATGGTATACACGCCGTCGAAGAAGTAGCACTCGCCCGACGGAAGCTTATCGGTATCCAAAAGACCGTGAGCCGTATGCAAATCAATGCACCAGCCGCCGTAGCATACCGCATCGTCGAAAATGCGATTTTCCAAAATATCGGTTTCGGTTAAAACGTAGTCGCCCATAAGCCTTCTCGACTCGCGCGTGCCGGGGAGCATACCCACCCACTCAAGCTCGTAGTTATCGGCTCCGTGGTCGCCGCCGTTTTTGATGTGGTCCCAAACGCCGTAAAGGCTCGCCACCAAATCGTCCCTTATATTTTCATAATCGGTTATAATATCGTCCTTATCTCCCATAAGCTCGATCCAGAAATAACCGTAATCGATGCCCCGCGCGGAAACACCGCCGGTTGCCCGGCATCTTTCGGGGTCCTTCGCCGAGGAGAAATCAACCACCTGATTCGCGCTGTGCATACGGAATCTGAGGTCGTGCTCGGTAAATTTCTTTGCAAAATAGGGGGGCGTGAATTTAACCGGATGGCCGACGTCGCGCGCTCTGAAATGAATCGAGTTGCCCATTCTCTCGTTGTTCGGCACGTCGGGCGCGTGCACCTCGCCCGTTTCGGCATTCGACTCGCTTCCCTGCCTGAATTCAGCACCGGCAAAATATCCGAGCGTTCCGTGTCCGGTACAGTCGGCAAAGAGGGGCGCTTTGAATTTATATCTCATCTCCGTCGTTTCCTGAATACACGCAATCGCACTAATCGCGTCGCCCTCGGTTTCGCAATCGTACATAACCGTGTTATAGTAAACCGTAAGATTCTCCTGCTTTTTCGCCGCTTCAAACAAAATCATATCCCAAATCGAGTAGCTGAAGCTTTCGTTTCTCGCCTTGTTTTCAAGCATAAGCTCGTAAAGAAGTCCGCCCTCCGCGTAGTCGGGCTGAACGAGGCTGTGGTCAGCGCCCGAAATATGTATTCTTATCTCGCTTGATGCGTTGCCTCCCAAAACGGGTCGGGAGTGAATCAGCGCGGTTTTAACACCGCCTCTTGCCGCCTCGATTGCGGCACAAACACCCGCCATACCGCCGCCAACGACGATAAAATCGTATTCGCACTCGAGGTATCTTTCGTTTATTCTT
>JAZNFU010000354.1:0-2798 GCA_045576135.1 Eubacteriales bacterium | reverse complement strand
GGCCACCAAAGCTTCATATCGTGCTCGTAAGCTTCGACCGGTTTTCCCAAAACGTCACGGAAATATATGATTCCGCCGTATTTTTCGTCCCAGCCGCGAGCAATAGCGTCGTCAAATATAACTCTTGCGAATTCTTTGAGCTCGCCATCGTTTCTGTATATTCCCTCCTCGAGCAAGAACCAAGCGCACTCAATATCGTGACCGGGGTTAACTATTCTGCCCTCGCTCGCTTCACCGAGAAACTCGCCGTCCTTCGTGACAGCCTCAAGCATACATTTCATTTCGGGCTTGTAGAAGACCTTGATATCGGCAATAAGTCCGTCTATTATTTTATTATACTTGTTTTCGTTACCCTTGTCGGCTTTTCTCATAATGCTCGCTACGTTGAGCATAATCATAGGCTGTGCAAGTCCCTTGAGCGCTCTCGTTTCGGCATAGCTTTTAGGAGTAATCTTATACGGATCACGGCTCGGATCAAGATACATACCGTATACGAAATCGAAATACTTTTTCGCATTTTCAAGAGCCGCTGCGTCACCCGTCGCCATATAATACTCGGCACAACCGATAATGTAAAAGGTTTCGCTAAACCAATAGCGGCGCTTGCGAAGCGGTTTACCGTCCTTCGTTACCGTGAAATACATTCTGCCGTCCGTATCGAAGCAATGAGCATTCTCAAAATCAAGGCAGCTTTTGGCAAAATCGAGGTATTCAGCCTTCGCGCCGAAGGAGTTGCATATATAGGAATAGGTCCAAGCGGTTCTTCCCTGCATCCAAACGCTCTTATCGGTTGAATAAATCTTGCCAAAGCGGTCAACGCAGTTGGCTATACCTCCATAGACGCCGTCCTTTGCGTTATTAAGCCAAAACGGAATACAGCTGTCGTAGAGCTCGCTTCTGTATAACTCATAATATTTTTCTTTTAACTGCTTCATATAAAATCTCCCAAAAAATTCTTACGTACACAGTTTATCATAACTAATAAAAAAAGTCAATAAAATACCGTTATTAAGGCATACTAACTTAGAGGAGATAAGCTATGAATAAGAATAAGAAGCTAACCGGCGAAAATTCGGCTTTGAATTTCAGCGAAAAGCCGAGAATAGACACGGACCCGCTTGGCTCGTGGACGGGGACGCCCGACGACCCAAACGACACACCCGTGCAGGATGCAGACGACTTGTAAATAATAAAAAAAGACGGATAGCGCGTCAAGCTCGGAATCAACGGTATTCGATGCTTGATAACGGTTATCCGTCATTTTTATAGTTTTTTGAAGATAAATTATCCGTCTTGGACTCGCGTGCGGTTATTCAGCCAAAAAGATATAGGGATATATCTCCTGACCGCCGTTTATGAAATAGATTTCGGCGTCGGGCTTTAGCTCGGCTATTGCCCCCCTTAGCGCTTCGTTGGCTTCCTCCGTGGTATCCTTTCCGCAAAATACCGTAAGCATAAACTTATCCGGCAAATCGAGCAGCTTTACGGCAAGAGCCACCGACGCCGTATGCACGTCCGGGGCGTCAACGACTATCTCTTTATCCATTATACCTATCGTATCGCCCGCGGAAATATTTAAACCGTTCATTTCGGTATCTCTGACAGCGGGTGAAATATAAGCCGAGCTTACACGTTTCATAGCGTTCGTCATTTCGGCAACGATTCCGTCCGCATCCTCCGACGACAAATCAGCCGAAGAAAGCGCCGCGTAGCCCATACCGATATTTTTGCTCGGTAGCACGTAAACCTTTGCCTTAGTATAAATCTGTCCTGCCTGCTCTGCCGCCATTATAATGTTCGAATTATTAGGGAATACGAAGATATTCTCAGCATTCACCCTTTCAAACGCCTCAAGAAAATCGTTGGTCGAAGGATTCTGCGTTTGTCCTCCGTGAATTATGATATCCGCACCAAGCTCTACGAACAAGTCCCTTATACCGTCACCGATAGAAACCGACACGACGCCGTTTTTCTTCTTTGATTCTGTCACGGGCGCGCTTGGCGCTTCGGGAGCTTTATTATCAAGCGTTTCGGTATGCTGTAAGGACATATTCTCTATTTTCACGCTGATAAACTCACCAAAGCTCCTCATATGAGCCAATACCCTTTCGGGCGTGAAGGTATGAACGTGAATTTTTACTATGCTTTCGGTCTTAAACGCTACCACCGAATCGCCGATTTCAGCAAGGAACGCCTTGAGCGAATCGATATCAAAGCTGTCTATATCCGTCTTTTTATTCTGCAGCTGTACGAGAAGCTCAGTACAGTAACCGTAGGTCATCTCGCTGTCGGGACCGAATGCCGAATCGGAGCTTTGAGCTTTAGGCACGACCGCCTTTTTTGAGGAGCTCTTGATTTTTTCGCCGTTCAGCACGCGATTGAAGCCGTCCATAATGTAGAACAGTCCCGCCGCACCGCTGTCAACGACGTCAGCTTCCTTTAAAACCTTTAAAATTTCCGGCGTTCTCTCAAGAGATGAGTGCATTTCTTCAACGAGGTCGGCGAACAGCGTTCGTATCGTACTCTCGGAATTTATGCGCCCGACGGCGTATTCTACCGATTCTCTTGCAACGGTGAGTATAGTTCCCTCGGTAGGCGTCATAACCGACGTGTATGCCTGCTGAACACCTCTTTGCAATGCGCGACCGAACACGGCGGGGTCGGCTTGGTCAACGCCCTCAATGCCCTTTGCAGTGCCTGCAAAGAACTGCGAGAGAATAACGCCGGAGTTTCCGCGCGCACCGAGAAGCATACCGTGCGAGAACGCCTTCATAACGTCGGCAAGGTTGTCGCTTTCA
>JAZNFU010000353.1:0-2615 GCA_045576135.1 Eubacteriales bacterium | reverse complement strand
TTTATGAGGCTCGATGCCGCGGACGGCCGCTCGGGCGCACCTCTTATGAATTACTGCGACAAAATGGCGCGACGCGGATATTTTGAAAAGGAAGGGACGAAGGCGCGCCGACAAGGTAAGGATTTTCTTTGGTTTTTGTGGTGCGGAAAGGATTCTCCGCTTTCAGCAAGAAAAAGAATAACAACCTTCGAACGCTTGTTTATATCCGACAAAAAAGCTTGGGAAGAACCGAAAAACGCATACTACTACACTTGGGACAATCAGGAATTTGCAGAAAAAATACTCGCCGAATTTTCGCTGAAGCACCCTCAATCTCATATAATTAACGGTCATATTCCGATAAAATATACGGCGGGTGAAAAGCCAATCAAGGCAGGCGGGCGTCTTATCGTGATAGACGGCGGATTTTGCAGGGCGTATACAAAAACCACCGGCATTGGCGGATATACCCTTATATATAACGCCGAGGGAATGCGAATATCCGTCCACGAGCCGTTTACAAGCGCCGAAAACGCCATCAAAAATAATCGCGATATAGTTTCACAAAGCGTTGTTTTCGAGCATTCGCAAAGCAAGCTTCTGGTTAAGGACACCGATGCCGGCGAGGCGATAAAGAAAAAAATAGGATATCTTAAGCGGCTGCTTTCTCAATACGAGAGCGGAAGGATTAAAGAAGTTACGGGCTGAGTCAAAGCACAAAACAAAAAGGGTGCTCCGTACCAAATCAGGTATAGAGTGCCCTTTTAATATTAAATTTCCGAACTTCTTTAAAAACCACAAAACTCGCACGTTTCGCTATCTTTTGTTTGCATTTTCCGTCACTTTTACAGCTCTGTACAAGTATCTTTTAATTATTCCCTGCTTTTTAAATTCAAGGTCAAACATAACGAAATCAAAGGCAAGAAGGAATATGGGAGCTAAAGAAAAACCTCCCTTTTGTATACACATTACTATAAACGCGGCAAAAAGCGCGAACAAAACCAAATGATAAATCGGCGCTGTAAGAATAATTCCCGAGAGTGTCGTTACACCGTTTTTTTCGCAGAGTCTGCCCGAAAAATACGTTCCTACCAAAAAGCCGTTATCCTTCGTTGGTCTATCGAGAAGCTCGCAGGTTATGCGAAGACTTTCTCCTTTTTCCTTTACCTTTATCGCGGGACGGCCAATCTTCTCGTTAAACACTACGTCGCGGTTTACAAGCGCGTGATTTTTTATGTTTGCGAGCAGCTCCTCGCGCGGCGCGGAGGTAACTATTTTTACAAGCTTCATTTTGTTTTCCTTTCAGAGCGAAATACGTTTGGGCACGATTTCCTTTAAAAAATACGCGCTCCTCGTCATCCTTGCTTGAACTCTATCACCGTAACGCCCGCATCACCCTCTCCGTAATTACCGTGGCGATAGGACTTGATTCTTCTGTCGGTTTTAAAGTTTTTCCAAAGAGCCGCACGCAATGCACCCGTGCCCTTTCCGTGAATAATTCTGACGCTTGCAATTCCCGCAAGCACTGCGTCGTCAAGATATTTATCAACGACGAACCAAGCGTCATCGCCAATCATACCGCGTACGTCAACCTCAGGCTTGAAGGTGGTATTGACGGTCTTTTTTACCTTTCCCTCGTTGACCTTTTTAGCGGGCTCGCTTTTTCTGAATTTGACGTTTCCTTCTATAAGTCGGATTTTATCCATCGGTACTTTCGTTTTGAGAATACCAGCGCTTACCGAAACGACTCCGCTTTTTTCGTTGATAGCGGTTACCGCCCCCTCCTGATTACAGGTGGTTACGTATACCTTATCTCCAACCCTTAGCGGACGCGGCAGCTTGTAGTCCTCATCAGCGACGTCCCTTATATCAAATCCGTCGTAAAGCGCATCGTTTTTGGCAAGATGCTCGCGAATCTGCTCTCTTGCATCGTGCATTAGCTGATTGCGACGCTCTCTGTCCTCCTCTTTACGAAGCTCCTCAAGCTGACGGAAGATAAATTCACTCGACGCTCTGGCACTATCGATAATCTGCCTTGCCTTTTGCACCTGCTTGGATATCTCGTCCTCGGTGCGTTTAAGTCTTTTTTCAAGTTCTGCTTCCTTTTGTGCCTTGTTGCGCTCGTATTCAACACGAAGCTCGTGAGCTATATTTCTTTCCCTCTCAAGCTCCACCCTCTTTGTGTCAAGCGTTTCTATAACGTCCTCGAAGCGTTTATCCTCGCGGTTAATAAGCGCCGTTGCGCGCTCGATTATTTCGGGCGGAATTCCAAGCTTTTCGGATATTGCAAAGGCGTTGGATTTTCCGGGCGTGCCTATTATCAGCCGATAGGTCGGCTTCAGGGTTTCTATATCAAACTCACACGAGGCGTTCTGTACTCCCGATGTATCGAGCGCGTACGCCTTAAGCTCGGCGTAGTGAGTTGTAGCGGCGGTAAGGGCGCCTACGCTCTGCGTTTTTTCAAGTATAGACACGGCAAGCGCCGCGCCCTCAATCGGGTCGGTGCCCGAGCCAAGCTCGGCAAAGAGCACGAGCGAACGGTTGGTCGTGCGACCCAAAATATCAACCACGTTAACCATATGAGATGAAAACGTGGAAAGAGATGCCTCTATGCTCTGCTCGTCACCTATATCGAC
>JAZNFU010000352.1:0-3324 GCA_045576135.1 Eubacteriales bacterium | reverse complement strand
CCTACTACGCACTGATATTTATTCTTTCGCTGGTGCTCACGGCTATATTTGAGCGAAACCTGATTCCCACGCTGAGAAAATTTGCAAAGCAGCCTATATACGACGGTGGCCCCGCCTGGCACAGCAAAAAAAGCGGCACTCCCACGATGGGCGGTCTTGCCTTTCTTATATCTATAACTCTCGCCTTATCCTGCGCTGCGGTATTTTTGTTTATGAAATCCGACGGTGAATCGGCAATCTCAACGCTTATAACGATAGGGTTTACCACCGCAAACGCCGCCGTCGGTATAATTGACGACGCGGCAAAATTAAAAAACGGAAAAAACGACAGCGGACTTACGCCGAAGCAAAAGCTGATTTGTCACTTTTTACTTGCGGCTGCGTTTTTGGTTGCAAGAAGATTTTTGCTCGGTCAAATGCCCGAAATTTCATTTTCATTCGGAAGCTTTGATATCGGCTTCATATATTACCCGCTCTCGTTGTTTATAATCGTCGGAATAATCAATTCGGCCAACCTGACCGACGGCATAGACGGATTGGCATCGGGCGTTGCATTCTCCGTCGGGGTTTCTCTTTTCTACGTTTCTTGCGCGCTTTCCACCGAGGTTGCCTTCGTATCGTCGGCAATAATCGGTGCTTCGGTTGGATTCTTAATATTCAATCTGTATCCGGCAAAGGTCTTTATGGGTGACACGGGCTCGCTGTTCTTCGGCTCGCTCGTGATAAGCGCTGTATTTGCGCTTGAAAATCCTCTTTTGGTGCTTATGATCGGCGGAGTTTACGTAATCGAAGGAATTTCGGTCGTGCTTCAGGTTCTCTATTATAAAAAAACCAAAAAAAGACTTTTTAAAATGGCACCGCTTCATCATCATTTTGAAAAACTCGGCTGGAGCGAAAATACGATTTGCATCGTAGCAATAATATTGACTTTTATATTTTCGATTCCCGCATATATTTTGTATCTGCCGTAAGCTATGAAAATTATCAGAACTATACCTACGTTTTCAAGAAAATACGCAAGAATAGACCTTACCTATTTGCTGCTCGTAATTCTGCTCGCCACGTACGGAACGGTTATGGTTTTCAGCGCAGGCTGTGCATACGCCGATTTCAGATACGGCGACGAAGCATACTTTATAAAAAAGCAAACGGTTTGGCTGCTGTTCGGAATTGCGGCTATGATAATTGCCTCGCGAATTCCACCCACGCTCTATAAGCTTTGTACACCTATGTTTTATGCCTTAACGATTATGCTGTTACTGCTCGTTCTCGTCGTAGGATTTGCCGGAAACGGTGCTCAGCGGTGGCTCTCGGTCGGGCCTCTTACAATTCAGCCGTCCGAAATTGCAAAGCTGACGATGCTTATGATGCTTTCCTATTATTTTTCGAAAAACGAGAGCTTGGCAACCGACAAAACCAATAACAAAAGCATTTTCGTTTACGGCACGCTGATTCCCTTTGCCATAATTTTGCTCCCCACGGTACTCGTTATGCTTCAAAAGCATCTTTCGTGCATAATAATTCTCGGCACGATAGGAATAATCCTCATTCTGCTATCCGGTGCGGGCACCAAGTATTTGTCTATGTTTATGGGATCCGGCGTTGCGGGTGTATGCTATATCGCATTTTTCACGGATTACACCAAGCAAAGAATCACCGTTTGGCAAAATCCCGAGGCTTATAAGCTTACGGGCGGCTGGCAAACTCTGCAAGGACTTATGGCAATCGGCTCCGGAGGTCTTTTTGGCGTTGGATACGGAAAAAGCATCTTGAAGCACTGCTACGTTTCAGAACCGGCGAATGATATGATTTTCGCGATTCTTTGCGAGGAGCTTGGACTTCTGGGAGCTTTCGTGGCAATGCTTTTGTTCGCTCTGCTCGTTATAAGAGGCTCAAGAATTGCGCTGTCAACGACCGATACATACTCAAGGCTTTTGGCTCTCGGTATATCAGTAAAAATGGCAACTCAGGTACTGCTTAACGTAGCTGTCGTAACCAACACTATTCCAAACACGGGAATTTCTCTGCCCTTTTTCAGCTACGGCGGATCTTCACTCGTTATGCTATTCTTTGAAATGGGAATAATGCTTTCGATATCAAAAAACGCGAGAATACAAAAATAAACGGTAAGGAGAACGGTAAAATGAACGTGCTTATTTGCGGTGGCGGAACTGCCGGTCACGTTAACCCCGGAGTTGCAATAGCGGACGCTCTGATTAAAAAATCCACGAGCGTAGCCTTCGTGGGTCGCCTTGGCGCAGACGAATACAGGCTTATAGAGGAGCGCTCAATTCCGCTTTATCGCCTGAAGGCTCAGGGGCTTGACAGACACAGCGTCATAAAAAGCGTAAAAGCCGTATCCACACTTGCAAAATCGGTATTCGAAGCTAAAAAAATCATAAAAAGCTTCTCCGCGGACGTCGTAGTTGCGACGGGTGGATACGTTTGCGCGCCCCTCGTTATAGGCGCTCGCCTTTTAAGGATACCGACGGTTTTACACGAATCAAACGCGTATCCGGGACTTACGACACGCAGGCTTTCTTCAATGTGCGAGCGGGTTCTTCTCAATTTCGAGGAGTGCGGCAAATATCTGAGCCATAAAGGAAATATTCGCGTGGTTGGAAATCCCCTGCTTTTCGACTTTGAAAAAATGACCAGAGAGGATGCCAGACGTAAGCTCGGTATGGGAAAAAACGATTATTTCATACTTTCCTTTGGCGGAAGCGGAGGAGCACAAGAGCTGAACGATACGGTAATAGCACTTATGAAATCATACTCGTTAAAAAATCCATCGATCAAACACGTACACGCTGTCGGAAAGAAATATTACGCACGGATAGAGGACGTGGAGCGCGAATTGTGCCGTGGCGCTCGCGGATGCAAAATTTTGCCTTATATCGAAAACATGCCGACGCTTATGAACGCGGCGGACCTCGTTATATCGAGATGCGGTGCTATGACGCTCAGTGAAATTGCGGCGGTGGGCGTTCCGTCCATACTTATTCCATCGCCAAACGTGGCTGACGACCATCAGCTGAAAAATGCAAAAAATTTCGCGCTCGACGGATGTGCAATGCTGATAGAAGAATCAAACCTTAATTTACGAACGCTTCTTGACGGTGTACGGGAGCTTCATCACAACACGAAGCTATCCGAGAATATGGGAAACGCGGTGAAGAAAAAGTACAACGAAAACGCTGTCGAGGACATACTTGAAGAAATTTACGCCGTTGTGAAAAAGAATAAATAATACAAAAATAAAAAGAAAAAAACCGCAAAAGGAAAACGAGTGCCCACACACCGATTTTTTGCGGTTTTTGCTTT
>JAZNFU010000351.1:0-3696 GCA_045576135.1 Eubacteriales bacterium | reverse complement strand
TTGAAGCGGGCTTTGAATATTTCATCACCCTATTCGTTACGGGTACCTTGCTCGGTTACATTCTCGACACGCTCGGACTCACCGATGCGCAGCAAGGAATAATTTCTACGGTATCCACCTTTACCTGCGGCGCGCAGCTGTTTGCGCTGTTGCTCGTCGGGCGCAAGCGTAAGCGAATAGTCACGGTGGGACATTTAATCAATCAGCTGTGCTTCGTTCTGCTCTACTTACTTCCCATTTTCGACGTTAAGCCGGAATTGCGCATGGTGCTGTTGATGGTATTTCTGTTCACCGGACATATCATAAACAATATGATTACCCCTGCCAGAATTACTTGGCTTATGAGTGCCGTACGAAACGAAAAGCGCGGAAGCTTCACCGCCGTAAAGGAGATGATATCTCTCGCGGGAGGAATAATCGTTTCCTTATCGTTTGGACGTATCGCGGACACGTATCGCGACGCAAACGGAATGCCGACAACCGCATATTACGTTATTTGCGCCTCGGTGCTCCTGTTTATGATGGCAATACATACCGCCTCTCTGCTCGTTTCAAGCGAAAAAACAAATACGGTCGAGCCATCGGTGCCGATAATGGAAACCATCAAAAAAATGGCGGGAAACAAATGCTTTCACAAGGTTGTTTTGGTGGGTATTCTTTGGAATATTTCATCTGCGTTTTCCGCATCCTTTTACGTGTCGTACACGCGCCAGGAGCTCGCTTTCAGCTTCACCGTGCTTGCCGCTATATCAACGGCCGGCTCACTATGCAGAATAGCCGTTTCGCCATTGCTTGGCAAAATAGCCGACAAATACTCGTTCGCAACCTCTATGACGCTCTCGTTCGGCGTCGTCGCCCTCGGTTTTTTGGCAATGGTATTTGCCACACCCGAAACGAAATGGCTTTACATCGTGTACGTTTGTTTACACGGATTTTCAATGGCGGGAATTAACAGCGGAGTCTTGAATCTCGTATACGATTACGTCGCACCCGCCGACAGAGCCGTTGCGATGGGCGTTAAGAACGCACTCGGCGGTATACTCGCCTTCGTTACAGCCCTGCTCTCAGGCTTTATTCTCGGAAAAATACAGTCAAACGGCGGATTTAGCCTTTTCGGAATCAATATGTACGCACAGCAGGTGCTCGCTTTCATATCCTTCACTTGCGTTTTGATTCTCATAGCTTATATGAGATTGGTTATAGCTCCGCTTCATAAAATTGACGAGGACCATATTATCGACCCCAAAGATTAAAATCGTATAAATAAAGGCGGGAAACGCACGTTACAGTGCCCCGCCTTTATTATTTGGCGACTTATTTTAAAATTTCGGTTGAAATGCGAAAAAAAATAAGTTATAATATATTTATAAAATGCAAAGGAGTGAGCGAAATGATGGGTCTTAAAGCACCGACCTCGGAGATTTTCGGTGTGGGTAAAACGAGAGTCGCACAGCTCGAAAAGCTCGGAATCTGTACACTTGGCGATCTTATATATCATTTTCCGAGAGCATACGAGAACCGCGGAAACATCATCCCGCTCTCACGGGCCGACGAGGGTGTAAGCTGTGCATTCGTACTCACCGTAAAAACGAACCCCAGCTCCCGACTTATAAAAAAGGGTCTTACCATAACCAAATTAAAGGCATTTGATGACAGTGGCACAGCAGAGCTTATATTTTTCAATATGCCTTACCTCAAGGACGTCTTTACGATAGGTGCAACCTTCAGATTTTACGGCAAGGTGTCGTCGCATAAAGGTCGTCCAAGCCTTCTGAATCCAAAGTACGAGCCGTACGTTGAGGGTATGCAGCTTAACGATTTCGTTCCGGTATATCCTCTCACTGAGGGTATTTCATCGAAAATACTCGAAAAGCTCGTAAAGCTTGCACTTGATATGACGGCAAAGGATATCGTGGACCCGCTTCCCGAGCATATACGTCTTGGCGAGGGATTGCCAACTCTCGCGTTTTCGCTCAAAAACGCGCATTTCCCCGAATCAACTGCGGCGCTGTCCGCGTCGCTCAAGCGCTTGGCGTTTGACGAAATGTTCTTATTCGGGCTTGCCATATCAATAACGAACAAGCATAAAACCGATTGCGACGGACTGCCGTTTTCCCCACAAAAAATAGATAAATTCACGACACTTTTGCCCTATGAGCTAACCGATTCGCAAAAATCGGCAATAAACGAAATATACCGCGACACAGTAATAAAAAAAGCCGATGGAAAAATATCGCCGATGGCAAGAATAATCGTCGGCGACGTAGGCTCGGGAAAAACGGTGTGCGCGGAAGCGGCAATATATTTTGCGGTAACGTCGGGTTATCAGTCGGCATTGATGGTTCCGACCGAAATTCTTGCAAGACAGCATTACGCCGAGATTTCCGAAAGGTTTGAAGCACTCGGTTATAAGACTGAGCTTCTTATCGGCTCGATGACTCCAAAACAGAAAAGCCGCGTATACGAAAAGCTGAAATGCGGCGAGTGCAATATCGTTGTAGGGACGCACGCAATAATATCGGATAAGGTCGAATTTTCAAATCTCGGACTCGTAATAACCGACGAGCAACACAGATTTGGCGTCAACCAAAGAGCCGTGCTCAAGGAAAAAGGACGGCGCGCGCATATGCTCGTTATGAGTGCAACGCCGATACCGAGAACACTCGCGCTTACGATGTACGGCGACCTTGACATAACGAGAATTACGCAGATGCCGAGCGGAAGAGAGCGCGTTGATACCTACGTCGTTGACGAGAGCTACCGCTCTCGCTTGAACGCGTTTATACGAAAGCAGGTTGCGATTGGCGGACAGTGCTACGTCGTATGTCCCACGATAGAAAAGGAAACCGAAAACGATACGCTCGTCCCCGAATCACTCGCAACGGAAAACTTGATTTCTGAGGATAGCCTTAACCTGAAAAACGCCGTGGAATACGCCGAAAAGCTCAAAGAAGCACTCCCTGATATTACCGTAGAATGCCTTCACGGACGTATGAAGGGGGCGCAAAAGGATGAGATTATGAAGCGGTTTGCAGATGGAGAAATTCAGGTGCTCGTTTCAACTACAGTCATCGAGGTCGGAGTCAACGTACCGAACGCAACGCTTATGGTCGTGGAAAACGCGGAGCGCTTCGGACTCTCGCAGCTACACCAATTAAGAGGCCGCGTCGGACGCGGAAATAAAAAGTCCTATTGCGTGCTCGTTTCGGATTTCAAGGGAGGCACGTCAGCAGAGCGCTTAAACGTTATGAAAACAACCTACGACGGCTTTGCCATAGCCGAAAAGGATTTGCAGCTTAGAGGCCCCGGAGATTTCTTTTCTTCAAATTCGGCATCTAATCTTAGGCAGAGCGGTGGATTTGATTTTAAATTTTCTTCTATGAGCAACGATACGGACATTATGGAGCGCGCCTTTTCGGCGGCAAAATCGGTAATTTCGGAAGACCCCACGCTATCCCTTCCTGAGCACCGCGAGCTTCTGGGATTATGCCGCGATATACTTTCCGGCTCTGCTTCCACGATATCTTAAACAAAAACCGTTTGAGATTTAATTACTTTTTACGATTGACAAGGATGTGATTTTATGCTACAAAAACCGCTTGCTGACAGAATGCGGCCGAAAAGCTTTGACGAAATAGCCGGACAGGAGCACCTGGTTGGTACGGGTGGAATACTTCGCCGTCTTACCGAATACGG
>JAZNFU010000350.1:0-5493 GCA_045576135.1 Eubacteriales bacterium | reverse complement strand
TAGTCCGCTTCTCTTTCCATATTCTCATATCGAGAAATAGTATTTTGATTCATATTGAGGTCAAGCGCAAGCTTTAATTGAGATATATTTCGTTCTTTTCGCAATTTTTTGAGCTGAAATTCCATTTTTCTATCCTTAAATTAAAAAAATCTCTTGACATTATTATACCGTTTTGGTATAATCGAAATATCCCGATTTGGTATATTACAAAGGAGTATCAATATGAAACCTAATTATGTAGCTAAAAAAAGCGCAATCTCCGTCCTTTCTTTCTGGTTGATAGTATTTTTCTGGCTTGTGATTCCGTTGATTATTCAGATTGCAAGAATACTGTCTGCTAAATGTTATTCGATTGAATTTTATGACGACAAAATTGTTGTAAAATCCGGTGTGCTGAACAAAAACGAAAGACAAAGCGTTTTCGGAGGCGTTTATTCGGTTGGTGTATCGCAGAGTTTTGTGGGCAGAATTTTCAATTACGGAAACATTCAAGTGGATTGTCCCGGCAGATGGGATATCGATACTGCAGGTATTAAAGATCCTTCAGCGCTCAAAAAATATCTTGAAAATTACATAACCGCAAATGGAATGACAAATATTGTTCACAACTAAACTTGAGTTTGTTGACAAATTCTACGTTTTATGGGAATACCGTTGGAGTTCGAATCCTAGTGGCAAAACACAAAAAATATCTTTTTCGTAGCCTTTATACAAAGAAAAGCGACCATCTTTCGATGGTCGTTTTCTTTTAAAATCGGAGCTTTGATGCAAATCCAAGCTTATGGTAGGAAGAGCCTGCCATCGCCAAAGGCGAAATGCAGACTGTACATACCGCTTGCGGTATATTGCCTCCGATGAGCTTCTTTCCCCCGTCTTTATTTTCTCTGATCCCCCTCAAACAAATCGTTTGGCGTACATTCTAATATGTCGCACAGTGCCTGAAGATTTTCAAATTTTATGCCACTCGTCTGATTTTTGACCATCTTGTTGAAATTTTGATAGCTTAAACCCAATTGCATATACAACCAATATTTAGTCTTCCCTTTTTGTGTCAGTATTTCGAGAATTCGTAATTTCATTATATCACCTCTACATTATACTATGTAAAGGTTATATAAGCCTATCGGCATTTAATGCTTCTGACCGTTCGAGTTCGCCTCCTTATCCCCTATCCCCTTAACGCATTAGAGGCTGAGCCATTAAGAATTAGATAAAAAGCAAAAACGATAGAAAAACGCAAATAGGCATAATTTAAGAGCGAAGATACCAAAGTATCGTTCGCTCTTTTTCGTATGGGTTTGCATATTTGTGTTTTTAGGCTTAAATTTATTTGAAACCGCTTATTGAGGCGGCGAAATTTACAAATTTCAGATTTTTGATTTTCTGTATTCCGTCGGCGACGTACCCGTTTTTTGCGCAAACATTTTACTGAAAGCAAGCGGGTCGCTGTATCCGACGGAATATGCCACGTCACCGATGCTCAGCTCTCGGTTTTTCAAAAACTCCATAGCTCTCTTTATACGGTAGTCGATGATGTAATCCTTAGGCGAGAGGCCCTGTTCGCTTTTGAAAATAGCAAAAAGATATTTGCGGCTGATACCTACGTGCGCGGCAACGCTATGCACCGAAATATTCTCAAAATAATGCGCCTTTATATATCGCTTTGCGGCGACGTAATAAGCGTTTTCACGCTTGTGAGCTGTGTTCTTGTTTTCAAGCAGCAAAGCCATAAACTCATAAAGTCGGGCTGAAAACAACAGATTCGTATGTAAATCAGCCGTTCGTTCGGGGGGCATATTCCTAATATTCTCCAACAGCTCGTCACCGTTTTCAAGTGTAAAAACAGGATTTTTCGGAGTTATTCCAAGCTCCCCGAAAATCTCCTTCACGTCATCACCCGAAAAGCCAACCCACGAATAATGCCACGGCTCAGATTTATCCGCCTGGTATTTGATGACAGTACCTGGGAAAATTACGAACATCTGCCCCGCCCCCAAGTTGAACTTGTTCGTACCGCAATAAAAAACTCCCTTGCCGGACACTACGTAATGAATAATATAATAGTGTCTGACGCCCGAGCCCCAGAAATGATTCGGACGGCACTTTTCCTCTCCGCTTGTAATCGGTATTAACGCCTTTTTTTGAATAATGCTGTGTTCAAAATCAACCGCGCAAAAGCTCATTGCCCTCACCTCACACGTCTTTGTAGACATTTTACCATAAACCAAAGACAAAACGCAATAGACAATTCTGATTTTTTAAATTAAAATAAACTCATAAGAACAAAAAGGAGTTCGTTTTATGAAAAAATTTGCATTTATCGGCGGCGGAAGCTTTGGTTTTACACGCACGCTGGTTAAAGACATTTTAACATTCCCCGCTTTCAGAGATGCGGAAATTGCGCTGATGGATATCGACGAAGAGCGTCTTGCCGATATAAAGCTCGCTTGCGAAAAAATAGCAAAAGCGGGAAATTACCCTGCGAAAATCACCGCGACAACCAACCGAGCAGAAGCTCTGCTTGGCGCTGACGGCGTACTTTGCACTATACTTTCGGGCGACGTTGACGTATGGAAATACGATATTACGATTCCCAAAAAATACGGAATAGATATTAACGTGGGTGATACGAGAGGCCCCGCCGGAATTTTCCGTGCGCTTCGTACGATTCCGGTTATGCTCGATATATGCACCGATATAGAAAAATACTGCCCAAATGCGATATTCCTCAACTACACGAACCCTATGGCTATGCTCTGCCGAGCGATGCAGGAAAAATTCCCAAAGCTCAAAATTACGGGCTTATGCCACAGCGTTCAGCATACGGCAGAAATGCTTGCCGAGTGGGTTGGTGCCGACCCCAAGGATATAACCTACACCTGCGCCGGAGTAAACCACCAAGCCTTTTATCTTGACCTCAAATGGAATGGTAAGGATATATATCCTATGCTGAAGGAAGCAATGAAAAAGCCGGAAATTCTTAACGCAGAGCAGGTAAGAAACAATATGTTCTTGCACCTCGACTACTACGTTACCGAAAGCAGCGGTCACAACAGTGAATACGTTGCCTGGTACAGAAAGCGTGCGGATTTAATCGACAAATATTGCACCGATGGCACGAACTGGAATCCCGGACATCACGCCTACATTCTTAACGACTACACAAGCCGAAAGGACACCTGGCGAAACGATATCAGCGAATTTCTTAACACGCCCGACGAGGAGCTTGATATAGGACGGGGTACGGAATACGCCGCTTATATCTTCAATGCCGTCTTCGGTGACAACACAATTTTCAAATTCAACGGAAACGTCAGAAACCACGGCCTTATAGAGAATCTTCCCGCGGGATGCTGCGTTGAGGTTCCCGTTGTGGCAAGCCGTGATATGCTTGAGCCGATAGCGGTAGGAAAGCTCCCCGAGCAGCTCGCCGTGCTTATTAACACTACCGCACGCTGTGAGGAGCTTGCCGTTGAGGCGGCACTTGAGGGAGATGCCAGAAAAGTGTTCTGGGCATGCGCATTTGATCCTCTTACCTCCGCCGTGCTCTCTTTGGACGAAATACAAGAGATGGTCAACGAAATGCTGAAGCAAAACGAGGATTATCTTCCTTGGTATCACGGATAAGGGCGCCGTGCTTATTTCATAAACATTACAACCCCGAAAAAACGGACTGTCAATGTGCGGTCCGTTTTTTGCGCCACATTTCCCCCATTCACAACATTTTCCGTCAAAATATTATCAGCCAACCGATTGAAATACTGTATCTTTTATGATATACTATTAGAAACTATAATTACGTTACAACGGGGTACTAACTATGAACGTTACGGCAACGAAAGTAGCAAGCATTGCAAAGGGCGGGCAGGACGGAGCGATATTCAAAAATTATCTTTTTGGGTTCGATAGCCGCGGGGGCTGCCGCGTTTACGATATGAGCGCCGCTTCGACGAAAGAGGAGCTTTGCGAAATAGGAAGCTTTACTCTCGGCTGTGCCGAATTGATTACGCCGCACAACAATGCGGTAGGCTTCGGTAATGAATTTTATTCCGAGGGTGACGAATTCCCCTTGCTTTACACCAACGTATACAACAACTACGCAAAAGCTGAAAACAAACACGAGGGCGTATGCTGCGTTTACCGTATACGGCGATGTGATAAGAGCTTTTGCGCGCAGCTCGTTCAGCTTATCGAGATAGGCTTTACCGAAAGCCGCGAATATTGGCGCTCGGAGGGGGATATAAAAGACGTTCGTCCCTACGGAAACTTCGTCATAGATAGAGAGCGCGGACGCTATTACGCATTCGTAATGCGTGACGGAAACGAAACGACGCGCTATTTTGCCTTTGATTTGCCGAAAGCAACCGACGGAGCTTTAGACGAGAAATTAGGTGTAAAAAGGGTTACGCTCAGCATCTCAGATATAAAGGAATATTTCGACACTCCGTATCACAATTACATACAGGGCGCGTGTATGCGCGATGGCAAAATCTACTCTCTTGAGGGATTTGATGAAAAAATACACCCCGCCGTGCGAATTATCGATACCGTAGAGAAAAAACAGATTACGTTCCATGATTTTTGCGATTCGGGAATAATCGACGAGCCGGAGCTTATTGATTTTTATAATGACGAGCTGATATTCGGTTTTCACAGCGGAAATATGTTCAAGCTTCATATCGAGCAATAACTATCTTCAAGTTCCAAACCAAAAAGACATATAAAGTAAAAAGGAGTTAACATTATGAAACTTACATACCTTGGAACAGCGGCGGCAGAGGGATTCCCCGCACTGTTTTGCAACTGCGAATTTTGCATTGAGGCGAAAAGACTCGGCGGTAAAAACGTACGCACGCGCTCGCAAAGCCTTATAAACGAGGACCTGTTGATAGATTTTCCGCCCGATACCTATATGCACCTCTTAAACGGCGGAATAGACGGTCATAAAATCAAATATCTGCTTATAACGCACGCACATTCCGACCATTTTTACGAGAACGACCTTTGCTTGAAGGTCGCGCCGTACGCGCACGCTATGGAAGCCGATACCCTTGAAATTTTTTGTCCGAGCACGGTATACGAGGCGTTCACCGAAAATCCCAAAAACGTAAAAGTCACGCACCTTGAAGCCTATAAAACCGAAAGCATAGGAAACTACCGCGTGACTCCCCTGCCCGCAAAGCACTCGGCAGGTACGGAGTCCTTTATATACGTAATAAGCGGCGACAAAACCCTGCTTTATGCGCACGCTACGCGATATTTCTTCGAGGAAGTTTTTGATTATATAAAGAAGTCGGGCGTGGTATTCGATATGGTAAGCCTCGACTGCACATATGTGGATAACACGATAACCGACGATGGACCGCATATGGGATTTTCCAACATAGAAAGAGTTTTAAAAAGACTTGAAGAAATCGGCGCTATTACCGATAAATGCATCAAATATGTAAACCATTTTTCACATAACGGCAATCCTATACATCATATTTTAGA
>JAZNFU010000349.1:0-3394 GCA_045576135.1 Eubacteriales bacterium | reverse complement strand
TATTGGGGGTATAGCTAATATGACACGAAAAAGAACGGAAAAGATTATACAGTTTGGCGAGGGCGGCTTTTTGCGCGGATTTTTTGACTGGATGCTTCAGAAGATGAACGATGCGGGAGTCGTAGATGCGAGCGCCGTCGTCGTTCAGCCGATACCGACAGGACTCTGCGACACGCTCACTGCCGCAGGCTGTAAATATACGCATATCATTCGCGGCGTCGAGGGCGAGGAGCGCACTCTCGTTAACTGTATATCTCGCTGCGTAAATCCATACCGTGATTTTGAGGAGTACCTGCGCCTTGCCGAAAACCCGGATTTCAGATTCGTCGTTTCCAACACCACCGAGTCGGGCATTGCGTACGACCCTGAGGATAAATTCACCGACGCGCCGCCAAAAAGCTTCCCCGCAAAGCTCACGAGGCTTCTTTACAGAAGATTTGAGTCAGGGCTCGGCGGCTTCGTATTCCTGCCCTGCGAGCTGATAGACAGAAACGGCGACAAGCTTCGCGAGTGCGTTTTAAAATATGCGAGGCTTTGGGAGCTGCCTTCCGCGTTTTGCGAATGGGTAGAGCGTGAAAACGTCTTCGCCTCTACGCTTGTCGACAGAATAAACACGGGCTATCCGAAGGACGAGATAGCCGAGCTTGGAATTGATGATAAAATGCTCAACACGTCCGAGTATTTTCACCTTTGGGTGATAGAAACCGACTACGACGTAGAGTCGGAGCTTCCGTTTTCGCGCGCCGGACTCAACGTCATAGTAACCCCCGACAAGTTAGAGCTTTACCGCACGCGAAAGGTGAGAATCCTCAACGGAGCGCATACCTCGACGGTTGCCCACGCGCTTCTTTCGGGAATTGAAACGGTAGGGGAGTGTATGAGCGACTCCGATATGTGCGAGTATATACGAAAAAGTGTTTTCGAAGAAATAATCCCGACGCTTGATTTGCCGAAGGATGAGCTTACAGCGTATGCCGAGGGTGTGCTTGAACGCTTCAAAAACCCCTACATAAAGCATTTTTGGAGCAGTATTTCCTTGAATTCGGTGAGCAAATTCCGCGTGCGCGTCTTGCCGTCGATACTTGAATACGAAAAGAGATTCGGAATTCTTCCCCAAAATCTCGTATTTTCACTCGGCAGACTCATCGAGCTTTATAAGGGTGATTTTTCCAACGATTCACCCGAAATTCTTGAATTTATGAAGCGCGCAAGCGTGCACGAAATCCTTTCCAACGCACAGCTTTGGGGATGCGATATCACGCGCTTTGAAAAGGAGCTTGGAATATGCTGATAAATCCCGCCGATAACGTAGAGGTAAGCCTTGAAAACGGACATAAATACGCCGTTCGCGAGATAAAAGCGGGCGAGGACGTGATAAAATACGGAAACCCGATAGGTCACGCTACCGCCGATATTTCAGCGGGGGAGCAGGTTTATACGCATAACCTCAAAACCAACCTCTCGGACGTCGTAGAGTACGAATATATACCGAGTGCCCCCGCCGTGACTACGCCCTCGGAGAGAACCTTTATGGGATATCTTCGCGAGTGGGGCGGCGTCGGCATACGCAACGAAATATGGATAATAAACACCGTCGGCTGTGTGAACAAAATAGCAAAGAAAATAGCCGAGCTTACCGGTGCGTTTGCATTCGAGCACCCCTTTGGATGCTCACAGCTCGGTGATGACCGAGCGCTCACGCAAAAAATACTTGCCGCAATGGTGCGCCATCCCAACGCCGCGGGCGTGCTCGTGCTCGGACTCGGCTGTGAAAACAACAATATAGACGAGTTCAAAAAGACACTTGGCGGATACGACCCCGAAAGAGTGCGCTTTCTCAACTGTCAGGACGTGTCCGACGAGGTCGGCGAGGGCGTGAAAATCGTTCGAGAATTGCAGAAAAGAGCAGAGAAGTACGAGCGCACGCCGCAGCCGATATCAAAGCTCGTCGTGGGACTTAAATGCGGCGGCAGCGACGGCTACAGCGGAATCAGCGCCAATCCCCTCGTCGGCAGATTTACCGATAAGCTGACTACCCTCGGCGGCTGCTGCGTGCTTACCGAGGTGCCCGAAATGTTCGGTGCGGAGCATCTTTTGATGAAAAGAGCCGAAAGCCGCGAGGTCTTCGATAAGACGGTAAAGCTTATAAACGACTTTAAAAATTATTACAAGGCTCACGGACAGGTGGTGTACGAAAATCCGTCGCCCGGAAACAAAGCGGGCGGCATTACGACGCTTGAGGAAAAGTCGCTCGGCTGTATTCAAAAGGGTGGCGGCGCCACCGTCGTCGACGTGCTTGATTACGGCGATTTTGTAAACAAAAGCGGACTTTCTTTGTTAAACGGTCCCGGTAACGACATAGTAGCCATAACCAATCTTACGGCGGCGGGCGCGCATCTGATACTCTTTACGACGGGTAGGGGAACACCGCTCGGCGCACCCGTGCCGACGGTGAAAATATCCACCAACCAACCCCTTGCCGAAAGAAAGTCCGACTGGATAGATTTCGACGCTTCCCCCACGCTTTCGGGCGCGGAGCTTACCGACGAGCTTTTCGACTGCGTCGTAAGCGTCGCCGAGGGCAAAATGACCAAAAACGAAATTAACGGCTATCGCGAAATCGCCATTTTTAAAGACGGCGTAACGCTTTGAGCGAGAGCAAGGAGAAAAACTATGACGACGAAAAAGAGGAAAAGCGAAGCTGCCTTTGACGCTGAAAAATTTTTATCACCGCCTGCGGATTACGCATCGGTATATGCTTGGACCTGGGACGTTCCGATTGACGAGGAAATAATAGATAAATGGCTCTCTGATTGCGCCGCACGCGGAATAAAAATCCTTTATATACTACCCGAGCCTAAGGAGTTCCGCCCGACAATGCAGCCGACTTTTTTGGAGCCGGACTATTTGAGCCGAGATTTTTACAGGCTTTACAAATACGCCTTTGAGAAGGCGGCTTCGCTCGGTATTAAAACCTGGTTTTATAACGAGGGCGGATGGCCAAGCGGAGGTGCTTGCGGAAAGGTTATGCTAAAATATACGCATCTTGCAAGATGCGTTTTGGACTCGCGAACGGTGGAGTGCAAAAAGGGCGAGGCTTATGAAAAGGCGCAGGATGCCTACGCCGGATTTATCGGCGGCGAGAGGATAGATTCGGGCTTTACCTTTTCCGAAGATACGACGGTGACCGAATATTATCCGCGGACGCTTTTGTTTGATGAGGTTGGAGCGCCCGATTATCCCGACCTTACCTTGCGGGAAACGACCGAGAGGTTTATCGAAATCGTTCACGAGTCGCACAAAAAGCATCTGGGCGAGTACTTCGGTAATGAAACGCTCGCGGTATTTACCGACGAGCCTAAAATTCCTCTTATCATACGCGACGAGCTTATAG
>JAZNFU010000348.1:0-2776 GCA_045576135.1 Eubacteriales bacterium | reverse complement strand
CCTATGCGTGAGGTTACCGACGCCGTTCAAAATATACACGGAGTCCGCAGCGTGAGCCATAACGGCGTTCGCGACGGCGACGCCTTTGCATACGTTGTGGAAAGCGACAAGGGCGTTGACGTGAGAAAGCCGATATTCAATCTGTGTGCATCGCGCGGCTGGGCGATTCTTGGGCTTATGCCGGTAGGCACCGACCTTGAAACCATATTCATCAACCTCGTTGACCGCTCGGAAGCTGATCCGAAGGCACAGTCGAGAAAGAGAAGGAGATAATAACGATGTTAGCAATATTCAAAAAAGAAATGCGCGGATACTTTACGGGAGTTATCGGATACGTTTATCTGGTGCTTTTCCTTGCCTTGTCGGCGCTCTTGTTCTGTTATACGACTCTTTTCTCGATGTCCTCGTCGGTGACGACGTATTTCACCTATATGCTTTTGTTCCTCGGAATAATTCTTCCCCTGCTTACTATGAAATCCTTCAGCGAGGAAAGAAAAACGAGAACCGAGCAGCTTTTGCTCACCGCGCCGGTTTCCATAACCTCTATGGTGCTTGCTAAATTCCTTGCATCCTTTACTATGTTTGGCGCGGCTCACGTATTTACGTCGCTTTACTTCTTCATACTCTATCCGTATTCGTCGCTTAAGGTTGCGGTTTTGCTTGGAAATATGCTGGCGCTTCTTTTAGTCGGTGCTTGCTTTATCGCTATCGGACTTTTCGTTTCGGCGCTTACGGAAAACCAGCTCTCCGCGGCTGTCGGCTCGATTGCAATTATTCTTGCTTTCCTCGGAGTATCCTTGCTCTCAAGCTTTATTCCGAGCAGCTATTTCATAAGATTCATTTTCGATTCCTTGTCTATTTTCACAAGATTTCAGTCCTTTGTAAACGGATACTTCGATATCGCTTCGATAGTATATTATCTGAGCGTTACCGGACTGTTCCTTTATCTTACCATAAGAATTTACGACAGGAGAAGATACGGTTGATACAGCCGCTGTGGCTTTAAAAACCGAGAGGGAACTATTGAATATGAAATCATTAAAAAACAAGATAGGTTCTTTCTTTGATAAAAGAGAGAACAGCACCGCGACGATAACTGTGCTTATCATATGCGCGGTTATGGTGCTTAACGTAATACTGTGCTATCTGACGCAGGTATTCGGGCTGTATATTTACGCCGCGGAATACACGGAGGATTTCACGATATCTGGTATGTCCGACGAGATTTTCAGCGACGCTATCGAGGCGGGCGAGAAAATCACCATAACCTTCTTTATGGACCGCGCGGAGCTTGACGCTCACGCGACGGGCGGCTTCGTTCTTGATACGGTTGAGCAATTCGCACAAAGATATAAGGACGATGAGCACGGCGATTTTATAACGCTTCGCTACGTCAATACCTTTACCAAGCTTGACCAGAACGGCGAGCGCGTCGACATCGCGAAGTACGAGAAGAACGAGCGCGGTGAGGACGTCACGCTCAGCAGAACTGCCGTTGCGTTTGAATCCTCCAAGGGACACAGAGTTCTTTCGAACGTTCGCGGAAACGTCGGATTCGTTGATTTTTACACCTTTGACTCGTCGGGTGAGGTAGTTTCGTTTAACGGCGAAACGATAATCACCTCTATGATATGCTGGGTGCTCGCGGACGAGCATAAGACCGCGTACGTTACGGCTAATCACGCCGAGGAAAACGACGCGAACTTTGCAACGATGCTCGCGGCATCGGGATACTACATCAATTCCATCAATCTTCAGGACAGCGACGTTCCGGAGGATGCGGCGATGGTTATAATCTCCAACCCCAAGTACGACTTTGAGCGTGCGGCGGCGGGCAGCGGAATTATAACCGAGATAGAGACCGAGATAGAGCGGCTTGAGCAGTACGTAAACCGCGGCGGAAACCTCTACGTTTCGCTCGACCCTTACGTTAAGCGGCTTGACAATCTTGAGAGCTTTATAGAGCGCTTTGGAATAAAGCTCAAGTCGGGAACGACCGAATCGGGCGAATTGCGTTATTTGGTGCGCGACTCGGTGGACGGAATTAATCTTGACGGATATACTCTTTTTGCACAGCTTGCCGACGTGGGAGCGGCGAGTGCCGTTTCTTCAACCGTACAGAGATATTCGGACGGCAAGATTATACTTAAGGACGCCTCGGTGCTTGAGCTTTCGGGTAATGCGAAGCCGGTGCTCGTAACCTCGGCGGCGTCCGACGCGACCCTCGACGGACAAACCGTCAATACCGACGGCTCTTACGCAGTTGCGGCGCACAGCACGCATACGAACACGACCGACTCCGGCGAAACGACGGCGAATATATTCGTGGTTTCGAGTATTTATATTTGCGCCTCGGATGCGGTTGTTTCAAACGAGTATGCCAACAGAGATTTCCTCTACGCTCTCTTTGAGCATATGTTTGGAGCGGAGAATTTGCCCTACGGAGCAAATTCGGTTACCTACATTTCGGATGATTTGAAGAATCTTTCCATAGGAGATGCAAAGCTTTATATGGCGCTTTTGCTCCTGATTCCCCTCACCGTTGCCGTCGTGGGTGCCGTAATAACTATAAGAAGAAAGAATAGGTAAGGCTTTATATGAAAAAAATATCCATAAAGGGACGCGTCGGCAGGTCGAGCTTGTTCGCGGCTGTGACGGCACTGGTCATTATCGTCCTCTTTGTCGGAAACGTGGCGCTCGGATATCTCGGACAGACGAGATTGCTTTTCGCCGATCTTACGCCGGAGGGACTTTATACTCTCACCGACGGAATGAT
>JAZNFU010000347.1:0-7397 GCA_045576135.1 Eubacteriales bacterium | reverse complement strand
CGCGTATCTCCTCGCGCCATTCATCTAGCCACTTGCTTCGCGATTGCATTGCTTCATCCTCTTTTTTGTTTGACTCTCTGATATGCTTATCAAGCCACTTCAAAAATCCCATAACAACCTCCTCTTTGCTGCCGCTCGGCGACCGCAGTACTGATTTTTTCCTTGGAATTCATCTTTTCTGCCTCCTAATATTTTTTAGGGAAAACAAAAAGTGCGCCAACCGAAGCCAGCGCACTGAAAAACGCAAAACTCCAATTGTCGCCAAAGAATCTCTTCATAGCATAGGTTCTCTATACAATCAAGCAGGAGTCGCGTTTTTACCAAAAACGTGTTTGCCTAATTGTATAATGAAAAAAGCTATAGCTTCCCCATAAACAGAAAAAGACCTATAACTATGATATTAAGATTGTTTGGCAACTACATTGTAGCACAATTGGAAAGAAATTTCAATACTTATAATATATTTTGTGAATTTTGCGTTAAAAAACTTATCCCTTGCTGAACAAACACTACACGTACGTTCGGCAAGGGATAGCGGTACTATAATAAATTTTGCGACCTTTTTACTGAAAACTTGTTGCACAAGCGCATACAGTTTTCATTGGTTCACGCCTCGTTTTCAAGTATCCATTCAAGCAGCTCCTGATACTTCATCTCTCCTGCCGCGACGGCAAGACCGACGCGTGACACCTCGTTGTTTGTAGGGCGAAGCTTGACGCCGTTGGTTTCCAGAAACGTGAGCAGAACGTACATTCCTATTCGTTTGTTTCCGTCCACAAAGGCGTGGTTAGAGATCAGCGAAAAGCCGATACGTGCTCCCTTTTCCTGCTTGGTGGGGTAGAGTTCTTTGCCGTCAAAAGTGGCAAACGCCGATTCGAGCGCGCTGTTGAGAAGCGCAATATCTCTTACGTTCGGATCGCCGCCCGTTTCCTCTGTAATTAACTTGTGCAAAAGCAACACTTTTTCTTCTGAAAATTTAATCATAAAACCGTCCTCATTTTCAACTTTCCATTTTCAATTTTCAACTTACTTCGCAAGCTCCTCAAAGGCAGGACGGTACAGCTTCAAAATGCGTGCCGCCACAAAGTCGATCTTCTCGTCATCGGTCATTTCAATTGCGGTATCCTGCTCGATATCCACCAATTTATATTTTGGCTTGTTGTTCTTGAAAATATAAAGCTCGCCGTGCTTGTCGGTCATTCTCGCAATACGGGAAAAATTCTGATTTGCCTCGGAAATCGAAACGATCTGGTTGGTGTTCAAATTCATTTTGAATACCTCCTTTTGAGATTTACAATATCATTGTACACAAATTTTAGGATATTGTCAACCTAAAATAATAAATTTTATAAAATTTCCATTAAATTTTGTTGTCCTTTATTGACCGCACTACTGTCCGGCTCGCCCATTATTCAAAACGGCAAGGTCGTGGGTGATGTGACGTGTGGATGCGTGGGCACTTTTGTGAGAGGATATGGTTTGTTTGCAAAATATGCCGCTTTGAGTAAAATATGCAAACAATAATTGTCAAATAATGAAAAAATGGCGAGTCGTTAGCCCGAATCGCTCGAAAAAAGCACTATCTCAAATTTTGTGAGATAGTGCTTTAAATATTAAATTTATTCCTGTTCAAGCCAGTTTTTGCCCGAGGTGACATCGACTGTCAGAGGTATGGAAAGCTTTACGGCGTTTTCCATTTCTTCCTTGACGATGCGGCGGCAAAGCTCCGCCATATCCTCTCGCACCTCGATGATAAGCTCGTCGTGCACCTGCATAACTATACCGCCCACGATTTTTTCCTCGTCAAGCCGCCTTGCAACTCTCAGCATCGCGAGCTTCATTATATCGGCTGCCGCACCTTGAATGGGGGCGTTCATCGCAACGCGCTTTCCGAACGCACGGAGCATTCCGTTTGCCGAGGTAAGCTCGGGAATATATCTGCGTCTGCCGTAGGGAGTCACGGTGTAGCCAAGCTCCTTTGCGTTTTCCACGACGTCGGTGAGGTATCTGTCGATGCCGGGGTAGTTCATAAGGTAGCTTTTTATATAGCTGTTAGCTTCGGACGTGGTCGTGCCGATATCCTTTGCCAACGAATAGCCGCCGATACCGTAGATTATGCCGAAATTGACCGCCTTTGCGCGCTTGCGCATTTCGGGGGTGACGTCCTCTCTCATAACTCCGAACACCGCAGACGCCGTGCCGGCGTGGATATCCTCACCGTTTATAAAGGCTTCCTTCATAGTGTAATCGTCGGATACGTGAGCAAGAACGCGAAGCTCTATTTGCGAGTAATCGGCGTCGACGAGGGTGTATCCGTCCCTCGCGATAAAGTAGCGTCTGAACTCCCGTCCGAGCTTGGTTTTTATCGGTATATTCTGTAAATTGGGGTCGGCACTCGAGAGTCTTCCGGTTGCCGTGAGTGCTTGCTTGAAGTCGGTGTGGATGCGGTCATCTTCATCGCAAAGCTCGCACAGCGGGGTGGCGTAAGTGCCGTAAAGCTTCGTCACTTGACGGTATTCAAGTATGTCGTCAATTATCGGATGCGTCGCGCGAAGTTCCTCGAGAGTTTCGGCGTCTGTTGAGTATCCGCTCTTCTTTTTCTTGCTATAAGGTAAACCAAGCTTTACAAAAAGTAGCTCTCCGAGCTGTTTTGGAGAGTTGACGTTAAATTCCTCTCCTGCTTTTTCGTATATCGAATTTTGTAGCTCGTCGGCAAGCTTCTTCAGGGCTGCGCCGAATTCGGCAATGCCGCTTTTGTTGATTTTGAATCCACGACACTCGATGGAGTATAGCAGATTTATAAGGGGGATTTCTATATCAAAAAGCAGATTGTAAAGTCCGTCGGCTTTTATCTTTTCGAGCATTTTTTCTTCAAGCTCCGACATATGCTCGACGCAGGGGGAACTTGCGTCGGTGTGAATACCGACGAACGAGGAGAGCAGGGTGTTAACCCCGGTATTCTTGCCGCCCGGACTTAAAACGTAGGCGTACAGCATAAGGTCGAGAAATTTCGTCTTTTTGATAAGCTCCGGGGCGAGATTCAGGGCGTGACAGAGCGATTTTGCATCGTAGCAGATTATTTCGCGCTCCGAAAACAGCTCGCGTATTTTCTCAAAATCGCCGTCAAATACGAGGTTTTCTTCCTTTATATTTATATATATGGACGAGTCAATCAGCTGAAGCGAAAGCCTCGGTGCCGTCAACGAAAGAAGCTCTTTTGCATCAACGGGGCGAAAGACGTTTTTTTCTGCCGGGGTGTCGTCCGTATGCTTCTCGTCCGTTTCGTCATCGTTTGCCGTAAGCCCGAATTTTACGATAAACGAGTTAAGCTCAAGCTCGCTGAATTTTTCAAAAAGACGTTTTTTGTCAAAGCCCGAATATTTAAGCTCGACAAGGCTCATATTTATCGGGGCCTCCGTGTTGATTTTTGCGAGCTTTCTTGAAAGATACGCCATATCCTTGCATCGAATGAGCTTTTCTCTGACGCCCTTGGATATACGGCTGTCCTCGACGTTGTCGTAGATTCCGTCGAGTGTGCCGAAGTTTTGTATAAGAGTTGCCGCGGTTTTTTCGCCGACTCCCGCAACGCCGGGGATATTATCCGACGAGTCGCCCATCAGAGCCTTCATATCCACGAACTGCTCCGGCTCTACTGCGTATTTTTCATAGAACTCGTCGCGCTTCATAAGTCGGGTGTCTGAATTTCCGACCAAAAGCACACCGATATTTTTGTCGATTAGCTGTAAAAGGTCACGGTCACCCGTCAGAATATAGCTTTCGGTATCCGCTTCGGTTTTTGCAAACGCGGCGATAGTGCCCTGAATATCGTCAGCCTCGTATCCGGGGAGCTCAAGCACGTGCAGTCCCATTGCCGCAAGACATTCCTTTGCATCGGGAAACTGAGCCAAAAGGTCCTCGGGGGTCGGGTGCCTGCCCGCCTTGTATTCGGGAAACATTTCGTGTCTGAAGGTGGGATGCTTCACGTCGAAGGCAACGGCGGCGTAATCCGGTGCTATCGCGCTAAGCTGTCTTGAAATTATATTAATCATACCGAAAATAGCGTTGGTTGGCTTTCCGCTTTTGGTGCTCAGAGGTCGAACGCCGTAGTACGCGCGGTTTATTATGCTGTTTCCGTCAATAACAAGTATTTTTTTCATTAGTCACACTCCGTCTGCTTTTCGGTTTCGGAATTTTCGTCATTTGCCGATGCGTCCTCCGATTCTGCGCTTTGCGCCTCGGTTTGCTCGTCCTCGTTTTCGGTTATACCGAGAAGCTCCTCGGCGGTTTCGTAGCTTTCCGAGCCCTCCTCGGCTTCGTCTGCGTCGGGGCTTTGGTCCTCGGACGTTTCCGACTCTTCGGTTTCCATAATCGGCATATCGAACTCCATCTGCTCGCCTGCCTGTTCCTCGATTATATCGCTGTCGCCTATTTCAAGACGCCGTTCCTCGCTTTTTTCGCTTATTTTCGTTACGAGCTCGATGGGCGTATCGTTGGGAAGCGAGCGTATAAGCAAAAGCCTTGAAAGTATGAAGATAAAGAGCGTCAGAGCCAGCGCGCTCTCCGCAAGGCTGTTCGATATTCTCTCGCCCTTTACGAAATACAGAATGAGCGAGGGAATCGCGGAATACGAGCAGAGCAGGGCGGCTACCGTTCCGAATGCGACGTACGCGCCCCAAAGGTCGCGTCCGAGAGATATTCTCGCTTCGTAAAGGAAGAATACCGCGGCTAGTAAAAAGGCAAGCTGGTCGGTCACTTTGTTAGGTGCGTTTATCGGCAGCGCCGTGCTGAAGTAAAGGTATGCCGGGTAAACGCAAAGGAAAAGAATTGCTACGAAGGATGCAGAAGCGCGTCGCGTGCTCGTGCACTCCTTAACGTAGGCGTTGAGGAAGAAATAATACACCGACACGATAGCGAGTACCGCGCAAAGCAACGGCATAATGACCGTTACGTCGGTGAGCTTTTCGGGATTGAGAGGCTTTATCTTGCGTACCGTATCGGTTACGAGCGATACCGCGAGAAAAACGAGTGACGCCGCGACGAGCGCTGACGGAACGTAGGTTCCCTCGTTATTAAATCCGGCTCTGTATTTTATTCCCTTTGGCGAAAGAGCAAAGTAGGACAAGAGAGCTACGCATCCGCCGAATACCGTCCAGTTTGATACGGTTATGAGAGTCGTGTCGGTGAAATGGCTGTAAACGTAGTCGAGGTCGTTCAGCACCGCAATAGCACGCATAATCGCGCCCGCGATGGTGAACACCGCCAAAATTATCAGGTATATATCAAGATGTTTCTTTCTGTTAAGCATAACTAATCCTTTATCTATAACGTTCGTATATAGTGTTTACCTACTTATTTTACAACATAATTGTTAACAAAATGTATACAAAACTATATTTGATACTAAAATTTGCGTATATTTGTGAAGCGTTTTTCGGAAAAACGGGATTTTCAACAAAAAAATGAAGAAACGGTCGCCTCTTCGCCGCCGCGGACGGCTGATTTTTGGGCGTTTTTTGCAAAAACACCGCATTTTTGTATAACATGCACAAAAAAACTCTCGAATTTTCTAACAATTTCTAAGCTTTAAAGGTCGCAAAGTTTCGATAACCTCTTGAATTCGGAGAACTTTTAATGTATAATATATAAGCTTGATATGCGTTGAAGCGGGAGGTGGCTGCCCTATGAGGCAGGGAATTTCCGTGGAGTATGTCCGATATTTAACCGGGCGAAATAGCGAGGTGCCGTATGGCACGCTGTATTACGAATTCGGTTCGATAGGCACTGCGGTATGCTTTTTCGAATCGATTTTGTTGGGGTGCGTTTGATACACCCGGCACAGTGTAAAACCTCGACGCCCTTCTTAAAGCGGTTGAGCAAATAATAAGAAGGAGGACACCCAAATGGCACAGGGTAAAATCAGAGTACGTCTTAAGAGCTATGATTCGACGATCATCGATGCCGCAGCACAGAAGGTTGTAGATGTAGCAAAGAGAAACGGAAGCAAGGTCAGCGGTCCTATTCCGCTTCCTACCGACAAAGAGATAATCACCATTCTCAGAGCGGTACACAAGTACAAGGACAGTCGTGAGCAGTTCGAAATGCGCACGCACAAAAGACTTATCGACATCATCAACCCCCAGCAGAAGACGGTTGAGGCTCTTATGAGCATCGAGCTTCCCGCAGGCGTTGAGATTGAGATCAAGGCTTAATCAAATCGGGGACGAGCCCCGTCGGGAGCTTCAAATTAATCCCGCATCCCACCACGGCCTCGTGGTCACGTTGGCGGAATCGTGAAAACGAAAATTCAAACCCGTCAACCAATAACCTAATGGAGGAAAAATGAAAAAAGGCATTATCGGTAAGAAGCTGGGTATGACTCAGATCTTCGACGAAAAAGGCAACGTAATACCCGTAACCCTGATTGAAGCAGGTCCTTGCGTGGTAGCACAGAAGAAGACCGTTGAAAACGACGGCTATGCAGCAATTCAGCTTGCATACGAGGATACTACTAAAAAGCACCTCACCAAAGCGGAGCTTGGCCATCTTGCAAAGGCAGGCATTGCTCCCAAGAAGCATCTTAAGGAGTTCAGACTCGAAGACATTTCTGCTTACGAAGCAGGCTCGGTGGTAACCGTCGAAACCTTCGCCAAGGGCGACAAGGTCGACATTACAGGTATCACCAAGGGTCGCGGATACAGCGGTTGTGTTAAGAGATGGGGACACCATATGCTTCGTATGACTCACGGTACCGGTCCTATCCACCGTCAGTGCGGTTCGATGGGTACTATCGACCCTGCAAGAGTCTTCAAGAACAAGAAGATGGCAGGACAGTACGGTAACGAGCAGGTTACCATTCTTAACCTTGAAGCAGTTAAGATCGACGCAGAAAAGAATCTGATCGCAGTAAAGGGTGCGGTTCCCGGCGCAAAGGGCGGCATCGTATTCATTCGCGATTCGGTTAAAGCATAACGGAAGGAGGAATTCATAAATGCCAAATATTAAGGTAATAGACATGGCGGGCAAGGAAGTCGGTGAAATGACTTTGTCCGATAAGGTGTTCGGCGCATCTGTAAATGAAGCAGTCCTCCACACCGCAGTAAGAGCATTCTTGCTCAACCAAAGACAGGGTACTCAGTCCACTCTTACTCGTACCGAGGTTTCGGGCGGCGGAAGAAAGCCCTGGAAGCAGAAGGGCACCGGTCACGCAAGACAGGGTAGCATCAGAGCTCCTCAGTGGACACACGGCGGTATAGCACTCGGTCCTAAGCCCCGTGATTACAGAGTTTCTCTCAACAAGTCTGTTAAGAGAGTTGCACTCTTCAGCGCACTTTCCGCTAAGGTTGCGGCAGGCGAGATGCTCGTTATAGACAGCATCAATGCAACCGAGTACAAGACCA
>JAZNFU010000346.1:0-5285 GCA_045576135.1 Eubacteriales bacterium | reverse complement strand
CCGCTTGCGGTCGGAGCTCTGTTTCTTTTAATTGCCCTTTGCGCGCTTTTGCTTTTTTATATTTCGTAGCTTCGACTTTGTTGAGGTGGTTTTTTGGATACCTCGTGCGCTGTGGCTGCTGTTTTTGCCAAGCGTCCGCTGTTTTTACAATTACGTCATTGACAACGACGCTTATATGTGCTAAAATATATAAAATTGTTTTATATGCGTATATAAAGGGGGTACATCTATGCTTAAGGTCGAAAGAGTTTCGGTTATGAATATGGAAAACGCAATACGCGGTGCGAGAAATCCGCTTAACAGCTGGGCGAGAATGGATAGCTTCTATAACGAGAGGGGCGAATTCGTGCTTGGTGAAAACGACCTTGCGCTCGCCTCAAAGCTTGCGAAGGCGGGCAGCGACCACAGAAAGTATCTGCGTCAGATTTTCGTTTCGATGGATATAACCGCGCCTCTTTACTGGTGGAAGGAGTTTGATACCTACAAGGTTGGAACGGTCGCGAATTCCTGCTCGACTATGCACAAAATTCAGGCGAAGGAGTTCAGCCGCGAGGACTTTTCCCACGACAGACTTACGCCCGACGCGCTTGCCGTGCTTGACTCGGTTATAGCGTATCTTGAGGGTGAGCGCCTGCGCTTCAACGAAACGAAATCTCGCGACGCTTGGCATAATATGATTCAGCTTCTGCCCTCGTCGTTCAATCAGATGCGCACGGTTTCGCTCAATTACGAGGTGCTCATTAATATCTATTACGCAAGAAAGAATCATAAGCTTGCCGAGTGGCATACTCTTTGCGACGCGATAGCACAGCTTCCTTATGCAAAGGAGCTTATTTTGGTTAAAGAAAATGACTGATATATTCGCACTCTTTAAAAAAATAGAAAATCAAGCGCCGAAAACGCCGCCAACAGCCATAGTCGTCGGACTTGGAAACCCGGGCGGAAAATACGAAAGGACGCGCCACAACGTCGGCTTTCTTGCCATTGACTACATAGCGAGCAAGCTTAATGTGAAAATCGACAGAGCTAAATTTTCCGCACTCGTAAGTGACGTCAATATAGGCTCGCACAGAGTGCTTCTTATGAAGCCACAGACCTTTATGAACAGCTCCGGCGACGCCATCGGCGCAGCGGCTGATTTTTATAAAATCCCCGCCGACAGAGTGATAGTTATTCACGATGAAATAAGCTTTGACCCGGGTATAATAAGAATCAGACGTCAAGGCTCGGCGGGCGGTCATAACGGACTCAAGAACATAATTGCTCATATCGGCGAGGGCTTTCCGAGAATAAAGGTCGGGGTTGGTAAGAAGCCGAGCCCCGATTACGACCTTGTGGATTTCGTGCTCGGAAATATCCCAAAGGAAGACTCCGATAAAATATCGGCAAGATTTAACGATATAGATTCCGCCGTGTCGCTTATTCTCGACGGAAAGATAGACGAGGCTATGAACAAGTACTCGAAATAAGCTTTTTGTAAATGATAATTGTCAAAAAAGAGGTTTCTTTATGGCAAGGCTCTCAAGTCTTATATGCGCTGATAAAGAATTCTCTGCTTTTTGCGAGCTGCTTTCGGACTCGATTGCGAGGGGCGGTGCGCCCGCCGCCGTTATAAACGGACTTTCGGGCGGTGCCGTCGGTGCATTTATTATCGAGGCCGTGTACGCCGCGCGTGAGCACACGCTATCGCTCGTTTTAGCGCCGAGTGACGAGGAGTGCAGGCGGATTTACACAATGCTGAACGATTCCGGACTGCGAGTCGCGCACTACCCGAGCAGAGAATTTATATTTGACAGTATAAGTGCCTCCCACGACACAGAGCGTGAGAGGCTATCCGTGTTATATAAGCTTCTTGGTGCAGAGCTTGACGCGGTGGTTGCAACGCCTGCGGCGGCGGTATCGAGAACTATGCCGCGAGCCGTTCTGGAGTCGCTTTCTCTGAAGCTCTCGGTGGGTATGCAGATATCGATAGAGGACCTTGCGAGCACGCTCGTGTCGCTCGGCTACGCCGCAACCGACGCTACGGACGGCGTCGGACAGTTTTCACACCGCGGCGGTATCGTGGATTACTTCCCCGCCGACGCACACCAGCCTGTAAGGGTGGAATTTTTCGGTGATGAGATAGACAGAATTACCTACTTTGACGTCATAACGCAAAGGACGAGCGAGGCGGTAGAGGGTGAGCTTCTTCTGCTTCCGGCAAGAGAGGTCGTTCTCGACGGCGCGGCAACCGAATCGCTTCTGTCGCACCTCAAGCAGCTTTTGAAGAACGCCGAGGACGAGGTGGCTCAAAGGCTTCTTGCCGAGCACTCGGCTATAGAATCGGGACGCACGACCGAGGTTTCGGATAAGTATATAGGCGCCGTTTATTCGGAGTTTGAAAACCTTTTGACCGTCCTATCCTCGCTCGGTGCTTGTATGACCGTGCTCGTCGGAACGAGTGCGTGCACCGAAAACGCGACAGCCTTTATCAGCTCGGTCGAGGAGGGGGCGCGGAATCTCGTTAAATGCGGCGCTGTATCAAAAAGGTGTGCAAAATACGCGTTCAGCCGCGACGAGTATCTTTCATTCGTCGGCGAGTTCGGCTTTGCCGTGCACGTCAATTCCTTCTCGGGCGGTGTCGGAAATATAAGGACGTCGGGAATTTTCGGCTTCCGATGCAGAAAAAACGTATCCTTCGGCGGCAACTTTACTATGCTCAAGGAGGAAATTCTGAACTATCAGCGAGGTATGTACCGCGTTTTGATACTTGCCGAAAACCGCGAGGGCGCAGGCTCTTTGGTGTCAACGCTTTACGACGAGGGCATAATGGCGAGCGTCGTGGAGCTTTCGGATTTCAATATAAGCGGAGCGCCGGGGGGCAGTATTTTCGTTGCGGTGGGCGACGTCGAGGGCTACGACCTTATAACGCCGAGGATAGCCGTACTGTCTATGCGCGAGGATGCGGGATACCGTCAGATGTCCAAAAGACGTAGTCAGCGCATACTGAAAAGGGTAGGCGGCGCGGGTGAGCGTCTTATGAGCTACGCGGACCTCTCGGTTGGCGACTATGTGGTCCACGCCAACTACGGTATAGGACTTTTTGAGGGAATACAGACCGTCACGACTCTTGGAGTGACGAAGGATTATATAACGATTCGCTACGCGGGTACGGATAAGCTTTTCGTGCCCTGCGACAGACTCGAAATGATTGGAAAGTATATAGGTGCCAAGGATAAGGGCGGCACGGTAAAGCTTTCCAAAATGGGCGGCGGAGATTGGAATCGCGCAAAGGCGAAGGCAAAGGGCGCGGCGCGTGACATTGCGGAAAATCTTATAAAGCTTTACGCGGAGCGTCAGCGGCTTCCGGGCTTTGCATTCCCCGCCGACTCGGATTTGGAGGAGCAGTTTGCCGACTCGTTTGAATATAACGAAACCGAGTCACAGCTTCTTGCAATAGACGAGATAAAGCGCGATATGATGCGCCCTGTGCCGATGAACAGACTTCTTTGCGGTGACGTTGGCTTTGGAAAAACCGAGGTTGCGCTTCGTGCGGCGTTCAAGGCTATAATGGGCGGAAAGCAGGTTGCGATACTCGTTCCGACGACCATACTCGCGCTTCAGCATTTCCAAACGGCAAGCTCCAGAATGCGTCGGTATCCGATAAGCGTGGAGATGCTTTCGGGGCTCAAAACGCCGAAGGAGCAGGAGCGCATACTCCGCGCGACGAAGCGCGGCACCGTCGATATACTTATAGGAACGCACAAGCTGCTTTCCAAAAATCTCGAATTCCGCGACCTCGGACTTTTGGTTATAGACGAGGAGCAGCGATTTGGCGTTGCTCAAAAGGAAAAGCTTCGTCAGATGGCTAAAAACGTGGATACGCTGATACTCAGTGCAACGCCCATACCGAGAACCTTGAATATGGCGATGAACGGAATCTGCGATATGTCGGTGCTCGACGAGGCGCCCGGTGAGCGACGTCCGGTACAAACCTACGTTTTGGAGCACGACGAGGGCGTGATTTACGAGGCTATACGCCGAGAGCTTGCGCGCTCGGGGCAGGTGCTTTATCTGTATAACAAGGTTGAGGATATAGCGCTCGTCGGCGGGCGGCTGGCACGCGATTTTCCGAATGCCAGGGTAGGTGCGGCGCACGGACAGATGGAGCGTGAGGAGCTTGAGGATATATGGCAGAGCCTCGTCAGACACGAAATAGACGTTCTCGTGTGTACGACGATAATAGAAACCGGCGTGGATTTGCCGAGCGCAAATACGCTTATAATCGAGAACGCCGACAGATTCGGTCTTTCACAGCTCCATCAGATACGCGGACGCGTTGGCAGGAGTGAAAGACAGGCGTACGCATACCTGACCTACAGACGAGGAAAGGTACTCTCCGAGATAGCCGAAAAAAGACTTCGCGCAATACGCGAGTTTGCCGAGTTCGGCGCGGGCTTCAAGGTAGCGCTTCGCGACCTCGAAATCAGAGGTGCGGGAAATCTTCTCGGTGCGCAGCAGCACGGATATATAGAGAGCGTGGGCTACGATCTTTACGTTAAGCTTTTGTCCGAGGCGGTGCTTGATTTGAAGGGAGAAGGTAGGCAGGAGCTGCCGCAGGCTACGGTGGATATCGCCGTCAGCGCAAATATTCCCGAAACGTATATACGAAGCTCCTCTCAAAGAATGGAGATGTACAAAAAGATATCTCTTATAAGGTGTGTCGAGGATATGAGCGACGTTTGGGACGAGCTTACAGACAGATTCGGGAATATGCCGAAGGTTACCGAGCGCCTTCTTGACGTTGCGCTTATCAAGGCGCTTGCCGAAAAGCTCGGCGTATCTAAGGTATCGTTTGGCGACTGCTGTCTGACGCTCAGGCTTTGCGAGCCTGATTTTGAGCTTTTTGCCGCTCTGATACCCACCCACCCGACGCTTATGCTCCGCGCAAATCCGCCGAGCGTAATATATAAAATCCGTCGCTCTGACGAGCCGACGGTGGCTGCAAGGCAACTGCTTGAGGCTTGCTTAAAAATAAAATCCGACAGTAAGGGAAACGAAGATGAGTAAAAAAACGATTGTTATCGCAAAGGCGAAAAACGAAGCCGACGGCGAGGTTAAAACGAAAAAAGACAACAAAATGCTAATAATTATTTGCATATTTGTATCTGTCGTGCTTTTGGCGGGCGCGATATTCGGAACCGTGTTCGCTATAAGAAGTGCCGGCGCCGTTCTTGATTACAATGGGACGAGAATGGACGTGGGGGTTGCGAAATATTTTGCGTCCTATGCGAAGTCATATTATC
>JAZNFU010000345.1:0-20612 GCA_045576135.1 Eubacteriales bacterium | reverse complement strand
TTAAAGCGCATAAGCTCGATTCCGAGCGCGCGTATCGAGTCGGACAGTCCGATTGCCGCCGTCATTCCGTCAGGACCCGCGCTATACACGCTGTCGCCGACGAAAATTTTACTGTCAAGAAAGGTGCCCGTAGCGATAATCACACGGCTCGCGCGCCATATTTCGCCAAGCCTCATGCGAACGCCGCAAACGGTCCTTTTGCCCTCGACCTGCTCGGTCAGAATTTCAACTATCTCAGCCTGAACCAGCCGAAGCTTCGGCTCCGATTCAAGCGTTTTTTTCATTATTGCCTTGTATTTCGCCCTGTCCGCCTGCACTCTTTTGGAATGAACCGCCGCACCCTTTCCGAGATTCAAGGTGCGCGACTGTATCGTAGCGAGGTCGGCGGCGTAGCCCATCTCACCGCCCAAAGCGTCAATCTCAAAAACGAGATGCGCCTTTGCGCTTCCTCCAACCGAGGGGTTGCAGGGCATATTCGCAACAGCGTCAAGATTTATCGTAAAAAGAACGGTATCGACACCCATTCGAGCCGCGGCAAGCGCCGCCTCGACACCCGCGTGTCCCGCGCCTATTACGGCAACCTTGGTTTCAAGCTGTTCCATTTTTCTCCCCCTCTCTTTTTTGCACATCGGTGCATTTTTTCGAGCCTGCGACGGCTCGAAATCAATCTTTCTTATCAAACAGAGCCACCGTCGGCTCAGCGTAAATTTCTCTCATTGCAAAAAGCCTTCTGCGGCTCAGCGTATTTTTTGCACAAACGAGCCGTCAGAGCGCACCGCATCGAGCAAACCTGGTTAAAAGCTTATTCTTTTAACCTCGCTCACCCTGCCGCTTTTGGTATCAAGCGTAAAGATGACGCCGTTTGCGACGCACTTTCCGAGCGCCGTCTCAAATCTGCGCGGCAGCCGTGTACGCATACGCTCTATAACGCCGCGCGGCTCCATACCGAGAATACCACCCGAATTTCCGCACATACCGACGTCGGTGATATATCCCGTGCCACCCGGCAAAATCTGCTCGTCAGCGGTTGGAACGTGCGTATGAGTTCCAAAAATAATATTTATTTTTCCGTCGTAGGCGTAGCCTAAAGCAAGCTTTTCTCCGGTAGCCTCGGCGTGAATATCGAGTACGGAAAAATCGTATTTTCCCTCGCACTCGGCGAGCACTCGGTCAATATAAGGATAGGGTGAATCAAGCGTCGGCTCGATATGCACGTTTCCCATAGCGTTTATAACGAGTATACGGTAGCCGCCGCCGTAAAGTATGGCGTAGCCGTGTCCGGGCGCTTCACCGCCGAAATTTATCGGGCGCAAAATAGCCTCGGTATCGTCAAGGTAGGTATACGCCGTCCTGTTATAAAGGGTATGGTTTCCGCCGGTAATACAGTCGGCGCCCGCCTTTATGAGAAGCTCGGAAAGCTGCTCGGATATACCGCTGATAAAGGATGCGTTCTCTCCGTTCACAACGCAGAAATCTATTCCCTCTCTTTTCCTTACCCCCCACAGCTCAGCTTCAAGATGGCGAATACCCGCGGGAGAGGTTACGTCACCCACAACAAGAATTTTCATTTATTTTCCTATCTATTTGTAAACATATGTTAACCTTTAAAGGTCATTCGATTGTTTAGGGGCTGGAATCCAAGGAATCCAACCCCCATTTCAATTTAATTACTTAGCGTAGTCAACGTGTCTGCTTTCTCTGATTACGCTGACCTTGATTTGTCCGGGATAATCAAGCTCACTCTCAATCTTCTTCGCTATATCGCGAGCGAGTATCTTCATCGCATCGTCGTTAACCATCTCCGGCTTAACCATAATACGAACCTCACGTCCCGCCTGAATTGCGAAGGTCTTTTCAACACCGGCGAAATCGCCCGCAACCTCCTCAAGCTTCTGAAGACGCTTAATGTAATTCTCTACGTCCTCACGGCGCGCTCCGGGCCTTGCCGCGCTGATAGCGTCAGCCGCCTGAATAATAAAGTCAAGCACGCTCGCAGGCTCTACGTCACCGTGGTGCGACTCTATCGCGTGAATTATCTCCTTATGCTCACGGTACTTAGTGGCTATCTCAACGCCAAGCTGAATGTGCGAACCCTCAGCCTCTGCGGTAACCGCCTTACCTATATCGTGGAGAAGACCGGCTCTTTTCGCCATCGTAACGTCAACTCCCATCTCATCGGCTATAACACCCGCGAGCATCGAAACCTCGATGGAATGGCGAAGCGCGTTCTGTCCGTAGGACGTACGGTACTTCATTCTTCCAAGCAGCTTTATCAATTCGGGATGTAAGCCGTGTACTCCTGTTTCGAATACGGCGCGCTCACCCGCCTGCTTTATCGCACCGTCGACGTCGCGGCGCGCTTTTTCTACCATTTCCTCAATTCTTGCGGGATGTATACGGCCGTCGCCAACGAGCTTCTCAAGCGCAATTCTCGCTATCTCGCGGCGGACCGGGTCAAAGCCGGAAACCGTAATAACGTCGGGCGTGTCGTCTATGATAAGCTCAACACCCGTAAGATTTTCAATAGTTCTTATGTTACGTCCCTCACGGCCTATAATTCTGCCCTTCATCTCGTCGTTGGGAATCTGAACGACCGAAATGGCAATTTCGCTGACGTGGTCGGATGCGAAGCGCTGTATCGCGAGCGAAAGAATATCCTTCGCGCGAACGTCCGCCTCCTCCTTGAATTTCTCCTCGTATTCCGCAATCTTAAGCGCGGTTTCGTGCTTCATCTCGCTATCGAGCCTTGCGACGAGCTCCGCCTTCGCTTCCTCGCGGGAAAGTCCCGCGGTCTTTTCAAGAACTACGAGCTGGCTTTCAAGCGCGGCGTCAATCTGTGCCTTCGTCCTGTCAGCCTCCTGATGCTTTTCCGCAAGAGCGGCCTCCTTCTTTTCGATGCCCTCAAGCTTTGCGTCGAGCGTTTCCTCCTTCTGCGTCACTCTGCGCTCAAGGCGTGAAACCTCTTTTCTTCTTTCTTTAATATCGAAATCCGCTTCCTTTTTAAGCTGGAAGATTTCCTCTTTAGCTGAAATAATAGCTTCCTTTTTCGAGCTCTCGGCATTCTTTATCGCGTCCTCGAGAATCTTCTTCGCCTGCTCCTCCGCAGAGCCTATGCTCTTTTCCGCAACGAGCTTACGCACGAAGAAACCGCCGACGACACCGACTATCAATCCACCGACAGCTCCGATAATTGCTTCTATCAAATTACACCTCCTTCTGATTACTCACGTTGTAACCTATATCATATAAAAATTATTTATTGGGGTACGAGCAAGGGCGCATTCATCCCGGCTGCGCGGACAAACTCATACAAATATATTATATATCAAATAATATTTAAAGTCAAGAGGAAAGTGAAAAACCGTCCAAAAAACCGTGCAAAACGGGCGCGCGAGGCGAAATATTTAACACTTTGTACATATTACAAAAATTTTTTTGCTTTTTTCGCAAAAACTGTTTATTTTCACCAAAGAATATGTTAAAATATATATAGCGGTAGGCTATCACCGCGTACCGCACTCTTCAGAAAGGGTGCTCCTGCTTGGAGCGACGAGCGTATGAAAATTAACGTTTACGGAAAACAGATGACCGTCCGCGAGAGCCTTCGTGCCATCGTGGAAAAGAAGCTTGCAAAATTTGACAAATTTTTCGGCGAAAATACCGAAGCCTTCGTCACCTGCAAGGTTCGTCGGGGGGTGAAAATAATCGAAATCACCATAAACTACGGCGGTGTTACTTATAGATGCGAGGACGAGAGCGAAACCTTCATAACCGCACTCGACAGAGCGATGGAGGGCCTCGAAAGACAAATAAGGAAAAACAAGACGAGGATTGAAAAGAGTCTTCAGCGCGGCGCCTTCGTTATCGGCGAGGAGGATGACGACGAGTACGAGGAGGAGGGCGAATTCAAGATAAGAACCAAGGTCTTCGACATCAAGCCGATGACCGCGGAGGAGGCGATTTTACAGATGAACCTTCTCGGGCACTCCTTCTTTATGTTCAGCGATGCGGACAGCGGAAGGTGCGGCGTCGTATACAAAAGAAGCGACGGCGATTACGGACTTATACTCGCCGCTGAGTAAGCTCGCAGTGAGCTCGTTTTTGCTCCGCTTGAATTTCGCTGATGCGAGCGCTTTTACCCTGCTTGAATTTCGCTGACACGAGCACGCTTTTTTGCGCGCAGCTTGCAGCCGAATAGGCAAAAGCAGACCGATTTGACAATCAAAGTAGTCAAATCGGTCTTTTTTATTTGCTTTTTTGGGGTTCGACGACGACAAGCTCTCATCAAGGCTGTGGCTTTGAGCATCGCGCAGAGCCGTCACGCGACAGATTTTTATCGTATACGGGCACTCTTTGCCCGCCGCCAATAAGCCTCAATCGGCTATAAGCTCACCGAGTATTTCGAGGAGGGCGTTATTTCGCGCTTCCTTTTTGCTCGCGCCGAGTCCGAGCTTCATTATACCGCCGAATTTACATTCAACGACGAACTCCGGACGGGTTTTGGTCGAGCGCAGGCTCTCACCCATATCGTGATATTCGGGAGCGCGAAGTCCGTGAGTCCTCGAATAAGCCTTCGCCGTTTCGGTGGGGTCCGCGGTGCACGCTTTACAAAGCTCCGCGCTACTCTCACGCTTTTTAAGCTCCTCAAGTGCAGCCGCGGCAGCCTCCCCCTCGGCACTCTTTCTGTTTTTCCCACATCCCGTGCCGAAAACCTCGTTTCCTATCCTGCACTCCGCCGTATACGTTCGCAAATGGTCGGGGCCCTCCCAGCTGATGACGTATTCGGGTACGGGAAGCCTCCGGCTTTTCTCGGCGCAATACTCCTGAAGCAGATTTTTACAGCTTCCGAGCTTAACGGTATCCGCGCCGTTAAGATACCGAGAAACGTCAAGAATTCTTCCAAGCACGCCCGTCACCGCCGTCATACTCTTGTCCGAGTCAAGATAAACCGCGCCAATTATGCTCTCAAACAAGTCCTCCATAACCGACGGCTCGTTCTGTATATTCAGCTTGACGTCGCCCTCTCCCATAAGAAGATATTTCTGAAGTCCGAGCTTTTTTATGCTTTCGGACAGATTCGTCTTATCCGAAAGCCGCGATTTTATATTTGAAAAATCCCCCTCGCCGAACTCGGTTCTGATGCCGAAGCGATACCTTTTCGAATTCTGCTCGGTGAGCATCGAGGCGACCGACACCGAGAGCACGCTGTCGCCGAGAAATTCAAGCACCTCGTTGGACTGATACGGCGAGCTTTCGGTATAATTTTCATTGCAAAAGCTGGTGCGCGTAAACGCCTGCGCCAGAAGTCCTTTGTCCCGAAAAACGTATCCGATGGCGCGCTCAACCGCGGGCACGGCGGTGAAAAAATCAGAGTATTTCATATAATCTCCATTCCCACTCGATGACTGCGGATAGTATATTTGTGCCGATAGCGCCCCGGGGGCGTTTAAAGCTTAGCCGCAAATATCCGATACGCAAGCATCAAACGTAAGCTGTTTTTATTAATTTTATCACGCTTTCCTGCAATTGTCAACTCCGACGAAAGCTAACCTTAACGCCGCCCGAAAAGTCCTTACGCCGCGTTCTTCGGCTTAGGATTGACAAAAGTCGAAAAATATGTTATTATAAGCAAAGTAACATTTAAAATATTTTTATTTGCAGAATATAACGGAAACGCAAAATATAGCGTCCGCGCTGTGAAAGGTACGGTAATTATATGAACGGCAACAACAGAAACAGCATATCGATTGCGATTCTCAACGGCTTCGATATGATAATAAACCTTCTTGCTGTGCTCAGCTCATACTCAATTCTCACATACTTCGTAGACTCGCCCATTAATATCGGAAACATAGCGATACTGACGGTTTTCATCATTCTCATCTCCTCCTCGCTTATATATCAGGCGCTCGATATAAACAAGCCCGTCGGCTTCGCCTCCTACGCGAGCAGCATTATCCCGATACTGAAGGCTAACGTAATCCTGTTCGGACTCGTTTTTATACTCGTGTCGCTCATAACCGAGGGTGAGGTGCGCGATTTCGTTTATATCTGGGGAGCAATCTGCACGCTGCTATCAACGCTGTTTATGCTCGTAAAGCAGCGCTTGGGTATCTTCATTTCGAAAACCATAAGGAAAAACGGCTTCCGCATCCGTAAGGTTATTATCGTCGGCGACAACACCGCCGCGGCACAGGATTTCGTAAAGCAGGTCACGGTGCACTCGGAATACGCGATGATGATAGTCGGCTACGTCGGCGACAAAATAGATCACCACAAGGTAGGCTGTGAGAAGCTCGGCTCGCTCGCGGAGCTTGACAAAATACTCGACGAGCACTCACCGACCGACGTCGTTTTCGCGATGGACGCGTACGACAAGCATCACATTATACGCCTCGTAAATATGTGCGACGACAGGTGTATAAAGGTTTATTTCCTACCCGTAATTTACGGCTTCTTCAAAAATCAGCGGCAGATAGAGCAGCTCGGCTCGCTGCCTATGATAAACATTCACGCGACGCCGCTCGACCACATTTTTAACGCCTTTTTGAAAAGAACTCTTGACATTATAGGCTCTCTTATACTTATAATACTCGCATCTCCCGTGATGATAGGCGCGGCGATAGCGGTGCGGATATCTTCCCCGGGACCTATATTCTTTAAGCAGACGCGCGTAGGAAAGATGGGCAAAAACTTCACTATGCTCAAATTCCGCTCGATGCGCGTAAACGTCGGCTCGGAAAACACCTGGACCACAGATAAGGACCCGCGCAAGACTAAGGTCGGAAACTTCCTCCGTAAAAGCTCGATAGATGAGCTTCCGCAGCTTTTCAACGTGCTCGCAGGCTCGATGTCGCTCGTCGGTCCGCGCCCCGAGGTGCCCTACTACGTCGATTATTTCAAAACGAGAATTCCCCTTTATATGATAAAGCACTACGTCAAGCCGGGCATTACCGGTCTTGCACAAATCAAGGGACTTCGCGGTGACACCTCTATTGAGGACAGAATACATTGCGATATAGAATACATCGAAAAATGGACTCTTTGGCAGGACTTCAAAATACTTATTGCAACACCGCTTAAGGCGTTCAACAAGCACGAGGTATACGCGAAGAGTGACAAGGACAAAAACAAAAACGAGGAGGTAGAAATCGTGGCGGAGCAGACGGTTATGAATTTCGAGCCGGAAACCGAGTGGGACGACTCTCGCAAAAAAATACTGTACGTCGCCTCGACGATGTCGCATATAAACAATTTCCACACGAGGTATATTGATAAGCTGAAATCGGACGGCTACTCTGTCAGCGTTATGGCAAACGGCGTGGGCGCGGATTACAATATTCCGTTTGAAAAAAGGCTGTTCTCGTCTATCAACACCGCTTGCCGCAGAGATATCGCAAAAATCCTCAGACGCGAGAATTTCGACGCGATAGTTCTCAACACCTCGCTCGCGGCATTCCACGTCCGTCTTGCAATTCCGAAGGATTTAGCGAAGACTCCGAGGGTCGTCAATATAGTTCACGGTTATCTTTTCTCAAAGACCATAAGCAAGCTCAAGCGAATGATGTTCGTCCTCTGCGAGAAAATTCTTGCCGGTCGCACCGACGATATTTTGGTTATGAACTCCGAGGATATGCAGGCGTCGCTCAAGTACAAGCTCTGTCGCAACAACGTATATATGACGCGCGGTATGGGTGCCGACGTACGCCCCCCGATCACGCCGATTGACAAGATACGCCGTGATTTTAGACTTGAATCGCGCTACACGCTGGCATTCGTCGGCGAGCTTTCCGAGCGAAAAAATCAGGAATTTCTTATCAACGCTCACGCAAAACTAAAAAAGAGAATTCCCGGCATTGCGCTGCTTCTCGTCGGTGACGGAGCGTACAGAGAGTATTACGAATCGATTATAGACGAGCTTGACCTTGCCGACTCGGTAATCCTTACAGGACACAGAGAGGATGCCTGCGATATTATGAGAACCGCGGACCTTTACGTCAGCGCAAGCTCTATTGAGGGTATGCCCTTCAATATTATTGAGGCTCTCGGATGCAAGAAAACCGTTCTTGCGTCAAGGGTAAAGGGTCATACCGACCTTATCGAAGACGGAAAATCAGGCTTCTTCTACGACTTCGGCGACGAAAGTAAATACATCGATATGGTTTGCCTCATACACAAGGGCACTATGAAGCTTGACGAGGAGGATATCTACGCAAGATACGAGCGCTATTCGAAGGAAAACGTATTTGAAGAAACCTATTCCTTGATAAAAGAGGCGCTTGAAAATGAGTAAAGTAAGGGCGGAGCTGATCCGCTTTCTCGAAGGTCCGCTTTACCCGATTTTCGTTGGCGCGGCCGTGCTCGCTTCACATATATTCGCGCTCGAAGCGATCTTCGCACCGATAGTCGTCGGCTCTTGTATGCTCGCTCTTATTCTTTGCGAGAGTGCCGAGCACACGTTAGCTCCGATAATACTTTTCACCTATCTTCTCTCGCGTGAGCACTCACCCACCACGCCGTCCTATTCGGATTTCCTTTTAAGTCCGATACCGCTGTCAATCATCATAACGATGTGCGTAGGACTTTTGTGCGCGATAGTTTATTTCTTCGTAAAGAACGGACGCTATCGGCAAATAAAGCTTCGCGGCGAGCCCGTCTTTCTTACGCTGCTTTTATTCATTCTGACTCTTTTCATATCCGCCCTAATCAGCGGTGAGAATATTCCGTCAAACCTCGCATTCGCCGCGACCGAGGCGTGCGCGTTTATAATACCCTTTATGCTTTTCCGCTTCGGAATATCGGGCGAGGACGGCTTTTCCCGACTTTGCGATAAGCTTTCCTACGCGGCTCTGATTTCCACGGCGGTTATAGTGCTTGAGCTTTTGCATCTTTACCTCGTCGGCGACGTTATCAAGGACGGCTCACTCGATAAGGAGGCAATCGCTCTCGGCTGGGGAATATGGAATTCGGTCGGCGGTATGCTCACCCTTGCAATCCCGCCCCTCTTTCTCGGAGCGGTGCGCTCACGCCACACGGCACTCTATCTCGGCGCGGCAACCGTTTCCTATATCGCGGGCGTTTTGACTCTGTCGCGAAACGCGCTTCTTTTCGGAACGCTGATATTCGGCGCGTGCTGTATAGTCTGTGCCGTGTCGGGCAGCAAAAAACGCATTTTCAGATGGTTTTTGCTATCTTTGGTTTGCATATTTGTGGTTTTTCTTTTGATATTTTGGTCAAAAATCGCAACGGTGCTTGCGGATTATCTCAACCGCGGTTTCTCGGACAACGGCAGATTTGCGCTTTGGGAGGCATCCGTTTCGGCGTTTTTGGAAAACCTGCCCTTCGGTGTCGGCTTCCACTCTTACAGCGGTGAATACTTCCAATTTGCGAGGTTTATGCCACAGCTTCCGCACAACACTCCCCTCGCCCTGCTCGGCGGTGGCGGTCTTTTGGTTTTCGGCGCGTACGCAGCGCACCGCGTTTATACGCTTCTGCCTTTTATAAAGCGACCGAGCGTCACGAGATGCTTGCTCGCTCTTACCGTCTTAATGCTTATCGCGCAAAGCCTGCTCGATAATTTTATCTTTAATTTCTACCCCACGTTTATGTATACCGCGGCGATATGCTTAGCGCTTCGCCGTGATTGTGAGTAAGCTCGCTCACGCCCTTTCGTCTTTCGTTTACACCGCAAAAACAGCTCGTAAAGCAAGCCGTAAAGTAAGCGAAATAACGAACAAAAAAAGCGAGCGAAAAATTATCAAACAAAAAACGACGGGTTCTCCGAGGGGCAACCTTCCGCATCAATAAGAATTGAAAAACGAGAAAATCGGCTCCGCGCTTTGATTTTCTCGTTTTTTATTCTCATTTATTATTCGTTTTCGCCGCCCTCGCACGAGCTCTTTTTGCACCGCTTACGCTTGAAATAAGCGCTCAAAACGTCGCGGCACTCCTCGCCGAGAACTCCGCCCACAACCTCGGGGGTATGATTAAGCGGGAGTTTTGAAATATCAAAAAGCGAGCCGAACGCGCCAAAGCGAATATCGTGAGCACCGTATACCACCCTATTTATTCTCGCGTTCACGATAGCACCGGCGCACATAGCGCAAGGCTCCATAGTAACGTATATTGTGGTATTCGGAAGCCGCCAGCCGCCAAGGGCGCGGCACGCCTTTTCTATCGCTAAAATTTCAGCGTGATGCGTCGCGCATTTGTTGCTCTCGCGCAGGTTATAGGCGGTGGCTATAACTCTGCCGTTTTGCACGATAACGGCACCCACGGGCACCTCGTCAATCTGCTCCGCCAGGCTCGCATTCTCAAGTGCAAGCCTTACAAAATATTCGTCGTTATTGTAATTATCCATAAGTCACCCGATATTAATTATTGCCATAAAGAGCGTAGGTACGGCAAGAAAAAGCAGGGAGTATGACAACTCATATTTACTTTTTCGTATAAACAGCGCCTTGATTTCGATAGCATAGTCCTTTCGCATAAGAAAGATAAAGGCAAGCGAAACAACGCCTATCACGGCGCACACCGAAACGGTAACGGTCGGCGCATCGAAATAAATAATGATTACCGATATAAGATTATTTACCATATGAAGCAAAAGCGACGGCAGGGGACTACCAAATATAAGATTGACTCCCATAAAGATAACGCCCGCAGCGAAGGCGTACGGTATCTGCAATAAATTACAGTGAATCAGCGCAAAGGATAACGAGGACACGAGTATGCAAGTGCGGCTCTGTTCCCTGCCGAAAAGCGACATCGGCAGATATCTGAACGCCGCCTCCTCAAGCACGGCGGGCAAAAGCGCGTGCCTTATCACGTTTTCAAAAAAGCCGGGATATACGGTAACCTCGTTTTCGGCACCCGTAAATCCGAGCAAAAGCGAGCTTACGACCGACATCCCCATAACGAGAAGCACGGTCGGAAACACAAGCGGCAAAAGCAGACGCACGTTATCGCGGCGCATAGCTATACGCGGTATTCTGCCGCCGCGCAACCCGGCAATCAAGAGTCCCAAAAGCGTCGGCAGAATGAACGCGCCAAAATATATTGCGTCGGACACCGCGCCCTCAAAATACGCGGATAGGCCGAGCAAAAACAAAAGCAGCAGATGGCACAGGACGGTAAGGTCGGTTGCAGATTTAAATCTCATATCAGCGAAAACCTCACCTTTCCGTTATTTACGTCGCACTCCTCTACCCTGACGCGTACCGGATCTGCGAGGCGGTACGCTCGGTTTCTTGAGCGGAGCGAGAGATTTTTCTCGTCAAATACGAACTCACCGTCCATATCCGAAATCGGAACGAGTCCCTCGCAGGTGTTTTCAAGCTCGCAGAAGATTCCGAAAGAGGTAACCGAGCTGACCGTAGCGTCAAAGACCTCTCCGATTTTATCCGAAAGATACAGCGCGCGGTACATATCCTCTATCCTGCGCTCCGCGTTCATCGCACGAAGCTCGGCGTCACTCGCCGCGGCAGCCGCCCGCTTTGCATAGGAAACGTAAGCCGCCCCGCGCTTACCCTCGAAAATAGCACGCCTTATGATTCTGTGTGTCGCGAGGTCGGAAAGACGGCGTATAGGCGAGGTGAAGTGACAGTAAAGCGGTATCGAAAGTCCGAAGTGGACCGACGGCACCTCCGAATACTTCGCCTTGGACATTGCGCGCAGTATGGAATAGGAAACCGGTGTTTTTATTCCGCGCTCCTCGGAGCGAGCGAGTATTTTACCGAGAGCCTCAAGGCTGACGCTATCGCCCGACCTTACCCCACGAGTGTCAAAGCCGAGATTTGATAGATAGGTAACAAGAGCCTCGATTTTCTCCGGCGGCGGTGCTTCGTGCACTCGGTATACGCAGGGTATGCCGAGCTTGTTGAGCTTAATTGCCACAGCCTCGTTTGCCGCAAGCATAAACTGCTCTATCAGGCGCTCGCCGTCACCGCGCTCGGTTTTTATTATGTCCGTAGGGTATCCGCGCTCGTCAAGAGCTATATACGCCTCGTTCCCCTCAAGCTCAAGTGCGCCTCTTTTTTGGGATTTTTCGGAAAGCTTAAGATAAAGCTCGTGCATACGCATTAGCGTCGGGATAACCCTGCGGTATTTCTTTTTGAGCGAGGAGTCCGCCCTGCCCTCGAATATCGCGTTGACCTCGCCGTATACGCCGCGCACGCAGCTTCTTATGACGGATGGGACGATTTCCGAGGAAACTATCTGCCCCTGCGAGTCGAGTCTTATAAATGCGGATATCGCGTATTTATCCTCGTGTACGTTAAGCGAGCACGCACCGTTTGAGAGCGCGGGCGGAAGCATCGGCACTACCTTGTCGGTAAAGTAAACGCTCGTGCCGCGCGACGTAGCGGCTCTGTCAAGCGCGGTCTTTTCGGTGACGTAATATGAAACGTCGGCAATATGAACGCCGAGCCTGTAGCCACCGCCCGCGAGCCTTCGAAGCGATATCGCATCATCGAGGTCCTTCGCCCCCGCACCGTCTATGGTGAATATTATTTCATCGCGTAAATCCACGCGCCCCTCTAAAGATACGGAAGCCTTGGCAACAGCCGCCGCAAGCGACAGAGCCTCGGGAGAAAACTCCTCGTCTATACCGCACTCGGCGAGCACCGAGGAGTAATTCGCACCAAAGCTTTCAGCGTCCCCGAATACGCGCAAAACCGAGCACTCTACTCTGCCGCCGCGCCGTATAAGCTTAGCCTCAACCTTATCACCGTCATAAGCGGATGCGGTGTCCAAAACATCTATGCTTCTTCCGATTTTAACGTTGTCAGGCTCCAAAATGTAAATAAAGGCGGACTTATATCCGTATCCCGTGCGGATTTTACGGAGAGTTCCTATAACGGTCTTTCTCGTTTCCTCTTTTATTTTCGTTACGCGCCCCTCGTTTTTTTCCTCACCGAGCGAGCCGGTATAGGTACGATAAGAAACCTCAACGACGTCACCGTCAACAGCTCCGAGAGTCTTATCCTCGGGTATGAAAATATCCCGTCCCGACTCTCTGTCAACGAAGCCGTAGCCGCCCTTTGAGCCGCGGAATACGCCGACGGTATTTCCCCCTGCACGCGAGGGTGCGCCACGTCTTACGGAGGGCTCGTACACGTCGCCGAAGCGCGCGGAGTCGTAAGACACGTTGGTAAGCTCAACGAGCCGCTGAAGCTCCTTGATATATTCGTTTTTTCTTTTTCTGCGAGTGGCATTTCTTCCCTCAAGCGAGGATAGCTTCTTTACTCCTTTGCCGCGTTTCATATACGCACCCCCTCCCTTTTAATTTGACTTTAGTTTAATCGGTCGTGACAGACTTATGCGTTTTTGCTCACCCGGATTTTTGCCGAGAAAAAGGCGATATTAGCCTAACCCGCGGGGCATCAGCTTATATCGCCTTTTCTGATTTAAAAAAATCACTTGAGATTGCTCATATACTCGGACAAGTCCTTCCAAGAGTTCACGTCGAGTGCGTTAGCGTAATCCGGCTGAATAACGTAAGCGAGGAAAACGGCAACCGCAAACACGATAGATACGATAGCAGTCCACTTAAAGAGTATCTTGTCAAGGCGAGTGCTGCCGTCCTTACCGTAGTAGGTTTCCTGCTTTCCGGAAATCGTGCCCGAAAGTCCCTCCTTGTCGGAGCTCTGCAGAAGAACAGCGCCTATTATGAAAATAGCACTTAAAATCAGTATTACAACAAGTACGTATTCCATTGAAAAATTCCTTTCTATATACGGTACGCCGTGTGGCGTAGACAGATTCACAGCATTATTCTAACACAAACCGAAGAAAAATGCAATACCTTTTTTGCATTTTTTATTTTTACTTATTTTTCGCCCATCAAACGCTTTTATTATTTGGTCAAAAGCAACAAAAAAATTCGTCAAACTAACCAAAACAGCCTTTTTTCGATTGACTTTTCAAGCTGTGCAGAGTACAATTGTAAAAAATGCTATAAATATTTTGGAGGTGGAGTATGCCAACACCGGAGCCCATATTTAAAGTGAGGGGAATCTCGGCAAAGGGAAAAACCTTGCCGCCCGAGAAAATAAAGCTGTTCAGCTTTGAGTGCCGCGAGATGAAAATCAACGAGCGAAGAATGAAGATTATCATTTCCGAAGCGGAGAAATATCTCGACTACGAAATTCCGATAATCCCGCTGTCCTCCTACCGCCGCTATATGCACGACGGAAATCGGGCGGAAATGCAAAGCTATTATTCCCCGCGCCGCGTTGCGCTCTTACACCTTGCGCTTGCGGAGGCGTACGAGAGGCAGGGCCGCTTCACGAATAAGCTTATCGACGTTATCTGGGCAATCCTCGAGGAATCTACCTGGCTCGTGTCGGCGCATTTTAGAAACTTTATCGGCTCCGAGGACGGTGTTCCGAATTATTTCGGCGACGTAAGAGAGCACGATATTTCGCTCTACGCCGCGGGCACGGGCGCGCTTCTTTCGCTCGTTTACAGACAATGCCGCGATATACTCGACGAGGTATCACCCGTAATTTGCGAGCGCATAAGATACGAGGTCACCAAGAGAATAATCAAGCCGTATCTTAACAAGACGTTTACCTGGATGGGCTTCCATTTTCCCAACAGAAGCAACTGGCTGACTTGGATAACCTCAAACGTGCTCTTTACCGCAACCGTTTTTGCGGACGACCTCCACATACGCGAGCGTATAGTGGAAAAGGCTATGGGCTCGCTCGACAGCTTTTTGTCCGCCTACAACGCGGACGGCGGATGCGACGAGGGACCGTCCTATTGGCCTGCGGCGGCGGGTGCGCTTTTGGAATGCCTCGACCTGATTTACGATATCACGGGAGGTGCTATAAGCATTTACGACCATCCGCTTATCAAGGCTATGGGTGAGTATATAGTTGATTTCAACATCTTCGGCAAAACGGTCGTAAACTTTGCAGATGCGTACGGCACGCTCACACCAAACGCCGCGCAGATAAGACGCTACGGCGAGGCAGTCGACTCGGAGGTGCTCCGCTCGTTCGGCGAATATCTTAACAAAAAAAGCGGCGGTGAGATGTATATGGCGCACGCGTACAGGTCGCTTCGCTCGCTCTACGAGCCGGATACCGAAAAGCCCGGTGAACAAATCAGCGCAAAGCCTGCGGTTTACTACGAATGTATAAAGGCGGCAGTAATCCGCGAGAGCGGCGTGCGCGGTGAGGGCTGGTGCTTCGCTATGAAGGGCGGTCATAACGCAGAAAACCATAACCACAACGACGTCGGCTCGTTTATCGCATTTCACGACAAAACCCCGCTGATAGTCGATATCGGCGCAGGACAGTATATAAATACCAATTTTGAAAACCGCGATAACGCCTGGCACAAGGAATCGGACTTCCACTCGCTTCCCACCTTTGACGGTGTATATCAGAAAAAAGGCAAGCAGTACGCCTCGCGCGACGAGGTCTTCTCAGCCGAAGAAAAATCATACAGCGTGCAGCTGAAGGATGCCTACCCCGAGGGCACGGGAATTATCTCGTACGTCCGCAATGTAAAAATCGACGGCGGTATAACCGTCACGGAGGATATCGAGCTTGACGCGGCGCGCGAGATAGTCTTCAATTTCACGCTTCCCGCAAAGCCCGAAATCGTGGGCGACGCATTCGTAATTAACGACGGAGTGCGGCTATCGTGTAGCCACCCCAGCGAGCTTTCCTTTGAGGAATACGACACGACGAAAGCTTCCTGCAGGTCTTGGGGAGACGCCATCTATATCGCGAGATTTAAAATAAAATCCAACGGCGGAAAATTCATATTCACCGTCAAATAACAAGAGTTTGCAAACTTTAATTGTCAAATAACACACTTTTGGCTTTAGTTAATAGGAGGATGACGCTATGCCAACACCCGAAAGAATTTTCAAAGTACGCGGCATTTCCGCAAAGGGTAAGACCCTCAACCCCGGCGATATCAAATTTCTCAGCTATGCGGAGGGAGAGCTTGTACTAAACGAGCGCAGAATGAAGCTCATAGTCGAGAAGGCTGAAGAGCGGCTTGATTATCAGATTCCGATAATTCCGCTTTCCACCTACCGCCGCTATATGCACGACGGCAACAGACGAGAAATGGAAAGCTATTATTTTCCGAGGCGCGATGCGCTTATGTACCTTGCGCTTGCCGAAATGTACGAAAGAAAGGGCCGCTTTACGAATAAGCTAATCGACGTTATCTGGGCAATTCTTGAGGAAACTACTTGGCTTATATCGGCGCATTTCAGAGGCAATTTCATCGGCTGTGAGGACGGAGTTCCCAACTATTTTGGCGACGTCAGAGAGCACGATATTTCGCTCTTTGCCACCTCGACGGGCGCACTGCTTGCATTCGTCTATAAGCATTGCCGCGACATACTTGACGAAATTTCTCCGGTAATTTGCGAAAGGATAAAATACGAGGTAACCATCCGCGTTATCAAGCCGTACGTCAATAAGATATACTACTGGATGGGTGTCGGTCACCCCTATACGAGCAACTGGCTTCCCTGGATAACCTCAAACGCCTTGTTCGTCGGCGCGGTATTCGCAGACGACAAGCATATCAGAGAGACCCTCGTAACTCGCGCTATGGAGTCGCTCGACACGCTCTTTGAGTCTTACAGCCCCGACGGCGGATGCGACGAGGGACCGTCCTATTGGTCGGCGGCGGCAGGTGCGGTTATTGACTGTCTTGATATTCTTTACGATATGTCCGGCGGAAAAATCAATATATACGACCACCCGCTTATCAAGGCTATGGGTGAGTATGCGGTAGACGTCAATATCTTCGATACCAACGTCGTAAACTTCGCCGATTCCGGTTATAAGGTAAAGCCCAACGCAGCACTCATAAAAAGATACGGCGAGGCAGTCGGCTCGGACGTTATGACGGCGTACGCAAAATATCTCAACAAAATATCCTCAACCGAGGTATCCTCGGCGCACGCATACAGAATGCTCCGCTCGCTTTACGACCCGGACGTGTCGGAGGGAGATGCTCTTTCCGCAAAGCCTGCGGTTTACTACGACTATATCAAGGTTGCGCTTCTGCGCGAAACGGCAGTTCGCGGCGAGGGAATGTTCATCGCTATGAAGGGCGGTCATAACGCCGAAAACCACAACCACAACGACGTCGGTACGGTTATGGTCTATAAGGATAAAACCCCGATTTTAGTTGACCTCGGCAGCGGCGAATATATTAACTGGAAATTCCAGACGCGTGAAAAATGCTGGCAAAAGGACTCCGACTTCCACTCACTTCCCACCTTTGACGGCGTAATTCAAAAAACCGGAAAGCAATACGCTTCCTCCGACGAGGTCTTCTCTGCCGAGGACAAATCCTACAAAGTACAGCTTGGGGGAGCGTATCCCGCAGAAGCCGGACTTCTTTCCTACACAAGATGCGCAAAAATCGAGGGTGGCAGCGTTGTACTCACCGACGAGATTTTGCTTGACTCCGAGCGCGAGATAGACTTCTGCTTCACCACTCCCGTCGAGCCGAAAATAGAGGGCTGCGCCTTCATTATGAACGGCTGCGCGACACTTTCCTGCGACGCGCCTGCCGAGCTTTCCGTTGAAGCTCACGACACGGCTTACGCCGGCTGTAAAACCTGGGGCGCCGTTATTTACAGAGTTCATTTCAAGATAAAATCAAAGGGCGGAAAATTCGTATTCACGATAAAATAAATATAAAAATCGCATTTACCGTAGAATAAACAAAAAAGCAAGAGTAGCGTCAGCACAAATCCGTGTGAGCCGAGCGCCCGCGCGACACTGTGTTCTCTACTCTTGCTTTTCGCTTTGATTTTACCGTTTTTGCGGCACTATCATCGTTTTTTTCTTTGTTTTTTACCGTTTTTGGCGCTTTCACCGTGCGTGGCAAGAAAAATTCAATGCGTCTTAAGCCACTCCTCTGCCGCCGCCTTCGACATTCGCTTTATGCTTTCGGTGGGATATGGCGACTCGGGTCCGCCGCTTGAATAAAGAAAATACGAGCCATCCTCTGTCTTATAAAGAGTTTCCTCAAAGCCATCCATATCCCCAATAAAGCCGCGGATATACTTTTTTACTACCTCGGATTTGTCGGTATCGTACTCTTTTTTGCAAATTATTTTTTTCATAGATAGGGCATCCTTTCGGCGTGTTAATTTCTCATCACCGATAGGATGCCCGAAAAATTATATTTTATACTTTGCGGAAAACGCCTTGTACTTGCTGTTGAACGCCTCGCCGTCCTGTCTTGCGTCAGAGAGATGCTTGTGCATCTCAAGCGTATCAAATTTCGATACCTCGATAATACAGCCGGCAATGTTCGAGCAGTGGTCGGATACTCGCTCAAAGTTGGTAAGAATATCCGATAAAACGAAGCCGTGCTCAATGGTGCACTCGTTTTTCTGCACGCGCAAAACGTGGTTGCGCTTGATTCTGTCTCGAATGTCGTCAACGACCTCCTCAAGAGGCTCTACGTCAGCCGCGAGCAAGAGGTCCTCGTTCACAAACGCCGTTTCGGTAAGCGAAAGTATCTCTTTTATAGCGTCGCGCATAACGGCAATCTCTTTTTGCGCTTCCTTGGAGAACTCGATTTTCTTGTCCTTGATTTCCTCTGCCGATTCAACGATATTGACCGCGTGGTCTGAAATTCTCTCAAAGTCACCGATAATATGAAGAAGCTTCGTAACCTCACGCGAGCTTGCCTCGTCAAGATCTCGAGCAGAGATTTTTACAAGATACGAGCCGAGCGAGTCCTCAAGCACGTCGACCTCACCCTCAAGGGCGCGAACTCTGTCGGCAAGCTTTGCATCGTAATTCTCCATAAGCTGTATCGAGAGAAGCAACGCCTCGGTAGATACACTTGACATCGTTCTGGTAACGTCAGCCGCACACTCAACCGCAATACTCGGAGTTTCAAGAAGACGCTCGTCAAGCTTATCCGATGCGCGCTGCTCGTCAGACTCGGATTCCTTGATTGTAAGACGGGCAAGCTTTTCAAGCCATTTGTAGAACGGGCCGATAAGAATAACCGACAGTATTTTGAACACTGTGTGGACCAGAGCAACGCCCCACATATCTATTGAGCTTTCGACGAAGGCGAACGAGAATATTGCATCCGCTATATAAAATATAGAAAGCCAGGCAACGACACCGATAACGTTGAAGTATAGATGTATCATAGCCGCGCGCTTACCGTTCTTGTTAGCGCTGATAGCCGACAAAAGTGCGGTTACGCAGGTACCGATATTCTGTCCCATTATAATCGGAATCGCCGCGCCGTAGGTGATTGCGCCCGTGGTTGTCAGCGACTGCAGGATACCGACAGAGGCAGACGAGGACTGGACGATAGCCGTGAGCACAAGACCGGCCAAAACACCCAAAATCGGATCTTCAAACATAGTAAGCAATGATTTGAAGCCGTCGTCGTTTTTGAGTCCGCCGACCGCATCCGACATCATACTCATACCTACCATAAGTATGGAAAATCCGATAAGAATTACGCCGATATCGCGTTTTCTTCCTCTTTTTACGAACATTATAAGCGCAATGCCGATAAGAGAAAGTATAGGCATCCAGGAGTCAGGCTTGAGCCACTTTATAATATAAAGCGCATCGTCCGCTGCCTCGATACCCGAAAGTCCGGTAATCCAAGCGGTCACCGCTGTACCTACGTTTGCGCCCATTATAACGCCGACCGACTGTAAAAGCGTCATCGTTCCCGCATTTACGAAGCCGACCACCATAACCGTCGTCGCAGACGAGGACTGAATTATTGCGGTAACGAGGAGTCCGAGCAAGAAGCCCTTATAGGGATTCGACGTCATCTTTCCAAGGAAAGTTTTAAGGCTGTTTCCCGCGCTCTTTTTGAGCGCGTCACCCATAACGTCCATACCGTAAAGGAATAACGCAAGTCCACATACGAGCGACAAAATTTCAAAAATTCCCATATTTTTGTAAACTTAACCTTTCATATTTGTTGTTTTTAATTTATTTTTTATTGGGATTACAAACCCTGTTATACGTCTTTTTCATATATTTTTTATTAAGAACGTACCCCTCGCCGTGCTCGCTTATATCGCGAAAAACAGTTTCAATAAATTCCATAGTAAGCGGGTTTCCCTTGACACGACAGCCGTAGGTTACCCAGTGAGTCAACGGCTTTTGATCGTTATAATCCTTGCCGCTGTATATTCTCGTTGCCGCAAGCTTGTCACAAACGCATTCAACCGCGTATGTATAGGGCATCATCGGATGCACATCGCACTCAACGTCGTGCCAATACTCGATATGATGCTTGTTTATGCCCTTGTGATGAAGCCATGCGCGACTCACGCCCCTATCTCTGCGGCAAGCACCTATCGGCGAGCGATTACCCTGAAAATATCGCGCGCTCTCAAAGAATTCAACCGGGGTGAATTTTGACAAATCGTGCACGAGTCCGCGATAAAGAAGACCGCATCGCGCACAGTTCAAAAACACTCGGTGTCTGTGCCTTGTAACAAGTGCAAGATGCTTAAAGACGTTTGATATCTTAAGCTTCATAACCCACCTCTTTCGCTTTTTTGAAAATAGTTATTTACATTTTGCTCGTATTCGGAAAGTGCACGCTGACTTTTGTACCCT
>JAZNFU010000344.1:0-5428 GCA_045576135.1 Eubacteriales bacterium | reverse complement strand
TTATAAGCACCACCGCCGTTACGGCAATGCTCTTGAAAATGCGTGATGTCATAGTTATTTACGCACCCCCATTTTGTAGCCGACGCCCCTGACGGTTTCTATAAGATCAGCGCAGACGCCGAGCTTCGAGCGCAGAGTGCGAACGTGAACGTCGACCGTCCTGTTCTCGCCGTCGAAGTCGTATCCCCAGATCTCGCGCAGTATTCTGTCGCGCCCGAGAACCGCTCCGCCGTTTTCCGCAAGCAAAACCAAAAGCTCAAATTCCTTGAAGGTCAAGCTTACCAAAACGTCCTCCACATAAACCTCTCGTTTCGCCGTATCTATCGTTAAATCGCCTATTTTGTAAATATTCGTTGTCAAATTCGTTCTGTTACTTCTTCTAAGCACCGCTTTCACTCTGGCAACGAGCTCCATTATTCCAAACGGTTTCGTTATGTAATCGTCAGCACCTCTGTCAAGAGCTATTACCTTATTATACTCGTCGGATTTCGCGGTGAGCATTATCACGGGAACGTCTTGGTATTCGGGCATTCGCCGCAGCTCCTTCAAGACGGATATTCCGTCCTGCTCCGGAAGCATAACGTCGAGCAGAACAAGCTCGGGCGTCACCTCGCCGAGCGCACGCCAAAAATCACCCGGCGTGCCGAAGCCGACGGCATCCATTCCCGTTTTCGTCAGCGTATAACAGACCAGCTCTCTTATGCTGTCGTCATCCTCAAGCAAATATATCATATAATTCTCCCTATGCCGCAACAAGCGATAAGCCTTCGCCGCTTGGATTTACCGATAAACCGCGCTGAATTTTTCTCGTCTATCAATCGCAAACTCCCGCAATTTCGCCCACGTCGCGAAGCACGTACTTGGGACGGTAGGGGAAATCGTCTATCATACGGGTCGTCGTAACGCCCGAAAGGACCAAGACCGTATCAAGCTCACTCTCGATGCCGGCTATTATATCCGTGTCCATTCTGTCGCCGATAATTGCCGCGTCGACTCTGTGGCATCCGAGCTTCTTGAGCGCGTGGCGCATCATCAGCGGGTTGGGCTTTCCAACGTAGTACGCCATCTTGCCGGTAGTTTTCTCTATCGGGGAAATCAGGGCGCGACAGGCGGGAATTATTCCGTTTTCGGACGGCGCGGTAAGGTCGCTGTTGGTGCCGATAAGCTTCGCTCCGTTCATAACGAGCTTCACCGCACGCTCTATTTTCTCATAGTTGAGCGCACGCGTTTCACCGAATACGACGTAATCGGGGTTGACGTCGTTCATACTGAGTCCAGCCTCGTAAAGCGCGTAGGTCAAGCCCGGCTCGCCGATAACGTACACCGAGCAGCCCTGATGCTGCGAGGCAAGAAAGGACGCCGTCGCAAGCGCGCTGGTGTAAAAATGGCTCTCGTCAACGGCAAGTCCCATTCTTCCGAGCTTTTGAGCAAGCTCCCTCGGTGAGCGCTCGGAGCTGTTGGTGAGAAAGAGAAACTTCTTGTCGTTTTTCTCTATCCAGTCCATAAACTCCTTGACGTGCGGAATTATTCTGTTTCCGTGGTAAATTACGCCGTCCATATCACATATGAACGCCTTTTTTTCGCGAAGCGCGGTAAGCTCCTTCTCCATATCGTCCTCCAAGAATCAAATTATCGGCTGGTCGTTTATGATAAGCTTAAATTTGAGTCCGAGCTTATCCGCAGCCTTTCTGCAAAGTATCATTCGGTTGAGAAATATCTCAAAGTAATCCATAATCGGACTGATTGTCGTATCTATCTTAAGACTGAGCACTATCTCGTCCTGCGCTTCGTTAATCTCAAGCCGCGACTCCTCAACCGAATAGTTAACTCTGTCGTGTATATCAAATTGCGTGACGTCACAGTTTCGAACGCGGCTTCTGCGAACGTCGGATTTGTCCGCCAAAATCAGTGCCGCCGCCACAGCGCTTACCGGAATTCCGCAGCCCTCGTCGTGATTTCCGATAGCCGTAACTATCGTTGAAATATCCTCGGCGCACATTCCCATTTTGTCAAGTATACGAAACGCCATTATAGCTCCGCTTTGCGAGTGGTCCACACGGTTAACGAGGTTTCCGATATCGTGCAGATAGCCCGCTATTTTCGCAAGCTCCACCGTGTGCTCGTCGTAGCCGAGGCGCGCAAGAATTTTTGACGCCACATCGGACACCTTTCCAACGTGGGCAAAGCTATGCTCGGTAAATCCAAGTGCGGCGAGCGAGCGGTCGGCTGACTCGATGTAGGTTATTATGGATTCGTCTTTTTTTATCCTGTCGAAGCTTATCATTTTTTCACTCCATCTCTGCATTTCACATAATCTCCCATATATTATTATATATAAATGCTCGCCGCATTTCAAGAGTTAGCCTTACAAAAGCTCAAAACGCTTGCCAAAAAATCGCATTTTTTTGAAAAAAGCACCTCTTTTGTTAAATCTATGTTAAATCGGCGCGCATTTTTGGTTAAATTAGTCATTGACTTAGATGGCGGTATGTGTTATACTACTAAATATTTAAAAGGAAGTGAATAATACGAGCCTTCAACGCGCTCCGATTTTTCGGCGCTGACGGCAGTTTAACACTCTCGAAAAGCTTTACGGAGGTTGGAATTATGGAAAAAATCATAGAGTTTCTCCACGAATTTAACGTTTGGACGATAGCGATAAGGCTTGTTTTGGCGCTCATTTTCGGCGGTGCTATAGGTATGGAGCGCGGACGGCAGGGACGCGCCGCGGGTATGAGAACGCATATTCTCGTATCTCTGGGTGCCGCGCTTACTATTATGATAGGAATTTTTGCGATGAACCAAGGCTATGATTCGGACCCTTTGCGTATCGGTGCTCAGGTCGTTTCGGGAATAGGCTTCCTCGGTGTCGGCACGATTCTTATAAAAGGAAGATTTCAGATAACCGGTCTTACGACGGCGGCGGGACTTTGGTGCTCGGCAACCGTGGGTCTGTCGCTCGGTATAGGCTTTTACGAGGGCGCAATAATCGTATTTGCCATAGCTATGTTCACCGTAACGCTTATGCACAAAATCGAGTACAGGGTCTACCGCAGGTATAAACGCTTCGGAATATACGTCGAGATAAACTCGGACAAAAGCATCAAGGAGGCTCTCGAATATCTGCGTCAAAGCTTTAACGTCACCGACATTCAAGTAACCGCGCCCAGAAGCACGACCGGCGGCAACGTGGGCATCGAGGCAAACGTCCACTGCTCCGCGAAGAACACGATAACTCCCGAGGAGGCTACCGCAAAAATCGAACAACAAAGCTTCGTAGTGTTCGCCATAGAGTCGATTTAAGTAAATATAAGTTGTCATATAAGCACAAAAACGGGCTTTCTCAAACGTGAAATTTGAGAAAGCCCTAAATACTTTTATAAGCGGTTTCAAATATGTCAGCCTATTTTACCCGTATATTTCGTGATAAATTCCGCCGGATATAAACTCTCGTATAAGTGAGTTTTCGGGCACGAGTGCCTCGTCAACGGGCGCGGCTTGCTTAAGCGCGTTTTTCACCGTAGTTATGATAAAATCATCGGGGATATCGGGTGCTGAAAGAAGCACCTCAGCGCGCGCCTTCATAACGCCAAGCTCAAAATCGTGGAAGGTATCGAACGCTACGTCGGCGAGTGTCTTGTATGGATACAGATATTTATCCTCGCCCTCGATAACTCCGTGCCACATTTCAAGCGTGCGGCGCGCGTCGGCGGCGCGGTATATGCTGTCGCGGACGAGTCGGCGTATAAAGCGAAGCTTTCGTCCGGAGATAATCCTATTTTCCCCATCGTTTATATTTGTGGAAACGCTGACGAAAAGCTTAAGTATTTTATCCTTCGGAAGCTCACACGAAATTACCGGATTAAGCGCGTGAAGCCCCTCGATTATTACACAGCCGTCCGGCATCGGCGCGTGTATGAATTGCTCCTTTCGCGACGCCGTCTTAAAGTCGTATTTCGGGCACAAAAACGGCTCGCCCGCGGTGATACACTTCAAGGCTTTTACAAGGTCCGGCAAATGCAGAGCGTACGGACTCTCAAAATCGCGCTCGCCGCTCTGTGTCCTCGGGTAAAGCGGGTCGGATGAAGCTCTGTAAAAATCGTCAAGCGAAAGCACCATCGCATCCTCTCCCCGCCGTCTGATAGCGTCGGCAAGAAGGTTTGCCGTCGTCGTCTTTCCCGCCCCCGACGGTCCTGCCAAAAGTATCGCGCGCAAATCACCTCGCCCAACGGCAAGCTCCGCAAGCTCCTCTATTTTTCTATGATATCCGTCCTCCGCCGTGGCTATAAGTGCTCGCGGGTCACACTCTGCCGCGCGGTTTATTACCTTTACGTCTAATTCTGCCATAAATTCACTTCTCGTTTGCATTTTTCTTTATTTTACCACACCTACCGTAAAAATTTCAAGAACTACTTTTAATTATTGTATGAATTTTACCGCATAACGTCCCCAAAAATAAAAAATGCTTTCCAAAAGCAAACCGACGGCGATTCACAGCATTTTCCAACAGCTCTCCTATGCGTTACAGTCATTTACTCCTCGTTTTGCAAACTCCTCACCCAAAGCTCAACGAAAACCGCCGTGACATATTCACTTTCAAAATCTACCCGCGTCAATTCCGCCACAGATTTGCCGTAGCTTTACTGCAGTTTTAGCGCAGCTTTGCCGTAGCTTGCCATATCCTCCCGGTAGTTTTACCGTATCAAAGCCTGTGGTTTTGCCACAGCATCGCCGTTGCTTTAGCGTATCATCGCCGTAGTTTTACCGTATTTTTACCGCATTTTTTCAACAAGCTATTGACAAACGGTGCCTGATTTGTTATAATAATATGGCGATTTCAAGACATAACGAATTTGCCGATCGGCAAAACGTATCATACAAAGCAAATTTCCCCAATCTTAATTATTTCGAGGCGTAGCGAAGGTGGTATCGCGCCAGTTTCGGGTGCAAACCACCGATTTCAAATCTAAAATTTTGAAAAACGCCCAAACCCCTTGAAAACATTGACTTTTTTGGCTCTCCAGAAGTCTTAAAAGTTCGCAAATTTTCGGTCTGACCACATGTTTGACCACTTACAGAAAATCGCATAAAAATCATCAAAACGAGGTGTAGCGCAGTTGGTAGCGCGCCAGTTTCGGGTACTGGAGGCCGCGAGTTCGAGTCCCGCCACTTCGACCAAAAATCAGCCGAAAACGAGCCATTTTTGACTTGTTTTCGGCTGTTTTTTATACTTTTTGCACAAAAATGGCGTTTTTGGGGTGACCACATGTTTGCCCTAATTTCGAACCTTTAGACTGTTGTTTCATCGCAATTTTCCCTCTGTTTCAGAAAATCCCTTATCTTTGATTACAGCGATGCAATTTCTGACGAGTGAAATGAATATCCCTCGCTCCTTTTCGAAACGAGGGATATCATTTGTTGTAGCAAT
>JAZNFU010000343.1:0-4063 GCA_045576135.1 Eubacteriales bacterium | reverse complement strand
GTATACCGATTTCCGCTTTGAGCTTTTCTATATATTCCGCGCTCGGAACGGTATATTCGTTCTGTGCTGGTAAGCCGTAACGCTCGGATTTCGACAGTCCGATTTTGTGATAAGGCATAAGCTGAATAGCTGAAATTTTCGGATATTTCTCTTTTAAAGCTCTTATTTTGGCAATGTACTCGGAGTCGACGTTGCCGCCGGGAACTATTGGACAGCGCAGTATAATTTTTGCACCGAGCCTGTAAAGCGCGTCGAGATTTTCAAGAATTATGCCGTCCGAGATGCCAACGAGCTCAGCGTGACGCTCCCCCGACGCCTTGACGTCGAACAGAAAGCAGTCGCAAAGCGGTGCTAACGCCGCGAAGTCCTCGATTCTTCCCTGCCCCGAGGTTTCTATCATAAAGGAAATTCGATTTTTCCGTGCCTGCGCCGCAAGCGCGTAGGTAAACTCAAACTGACACATAGGCTCGCCGCCACTGACGGTAACTCCGCCCGAAGCACTGTAAAACTGCTTATCACGCAGCACCACGCTCATAACCTCGTCGACAGTCATATACTCACCGGTCATACGAAGCGCTCCGCTCATACAAGCACTGACGCATTTTCCGCAGCCGACGCACGCCCCTCTGAAAAAGCTGTGCTTACCGTCGGACACGGTGTGGCAGCCGTGGGGGCACGCGGCAGCGCAAGCGCCGCAAAGGAGGCACTCGTCGCGGTAATACGCTACCTGCGGCACGCCGCTTTGCGACTCGACGTTATGACACCAAGGGCAGCGAAGCGGACACCCCTTTAAGAACACGGTCGTTCTTATGCCGTCGCCATCGTCGGTTGAAAATCTTTGAATATCAAAAACCAAGCCTTTTCGTTCCATACAGCACATTTTTGACAACCATCATTGTCATTAATACTCCGTTCTGTCTATAATTTCCTGCTGAAGTACGGGGGTGAGTCTTACAAAATAATCGCTAAAGCCGCCTATTCTGACCATCAAATTTCCGTATTTTTCAGGCTCGCGTCTTGCCGCCTCAAGCGTTTTTCTATCGACAGCATTGACCTGCATTTCGATCCCTCCGCGCGCGACGAAGGTGCGTAAAAGCGATATAAATTTATCCGCACCATCACCGCAAAGATGCTCACGCGAAAACTTTATATTTACCACCATTCCGCCAAGCATCTCGCTTTGGTCCCAAGAGCTTAAGGACAAAATCATAGCGGTCGGGCCCCCGACGTCGCGCCCCTGCACCGGACAGCAGCCGTCCGAATATGAGCTGCCGCTAAGCCGTCCGTCGTAGGTCGCACCCATTTTAGAGCCGATGGTTGCGTGATTGATATAGGAAAACGTACCGGGACACATAAGCCTACCTCCCAAAACTTTATCGGTACGGCAGATTTTAACTATTCCGGCGCCAAGCGTTTTTGCAAGCTCGTCGGCGCGTGGAGTGTCGTTTCCGTAATGCTCAAGGCGATTAATTATATATTTACGCAAAAGCTCGTTGTTCTCAAAATTATTCTCCACGATATCCGAAAACTCGGAAAGCGAAAGCTTCTCCCCCTCAAAAACTATGGATTCGATTGCCAAAATCGAATCAAGTGCCGTGGCAAAGCCTACGAAAATAGGCTGAATGAAGGTATAGCGCTCGCCGCCGTCGTATATGCTTTTTCCGCGCTCGATGCAATCGTCAACCAATGCACATATACGCATCTGTTCGTTGCCTATGCGCACCCCTTCAAGCATTCGCATACCGTAATACAGCATTTTTTGGCGCATCGCTTTCTGAACCCTTGCGATATAGAGCTCGATAAGCTCGTCGGTTGATTTGAGCGTGGGTTTTTCTCTGACCGTTTCGTGAAGCAGGCGCGGCATATCAAGCTCAATCGGAGTTGAGTGGCTTTTCGATTTTCCCGCAACGCTGATTTCAGCACACGTGGAATGTATATACTCGACGGCGTCTTCGACTCTGACGCCGTAGTTATTTATAAGAGATTTTACTATCTCACGGTCGTTATAAAAAGCGGGGTGCGTAGTTCCCTCGGATAAAATTTTAGCCGCGTATCTCAGTATTCCGTCGCTCGTTTTTTCATTTACGGCAAGAGCGCCGTTGGGGTCGGGAAGCTTTATATGACCGAGTGCTGTCAAAAACATATAAGTCAAGTCGTTTTCAACGACACCGCCCCGAGCGTCACTTCCGCCGACGATAAAGCCGCAAGCGGCTCTCGTAAACACTCGGTCGCTTATATAAAGACACATATTATCAATAAGCTCCTGTGCAAATTCACGGTCGATAGCACCGCTTTCGATATCCTTTTTATAGTACGGATAAAGATACCTGTCAGGACGGCCGAGCGGATAAAGTCCGAAAAGTCCGCCAAGGAAGAACTGTACGCTCTGCACCGCCTCCCAAAAGCTCCGCGCGGGATATTTCGGCACTCTTTCCATAATTTCGGCTATTTTTTCAAGCTCGGAGCGCCTTGGCTCCGACGCCCCGCTCGCAAGCTCACGGGCGTATATTGCGTAGCGCTCGGCAAGGTCAAGCACTGCGTCAAGCTCAATGAGCATACATTTATAAAATTCATATTTGCGAAGCTCGCTGTATTCGGGATAAAATTCGACGTCGTCAAGGTCGAGAGCGTTCATTTTTTCCTCTATTTCGCGCTTCACACCCGAAATTCCGAGTCTGAGAAGCTTCTCAAAATTCAAGGCTATATGGTCTTTCCTCGGTCCTCTCATAATAAGGGTATGCGAGGACATTACGAACATATCCGCAAGCCTTTCGTATTCCGCTTGCTCGTCAGGAGTATATTCGGGAAGGTAAAGGTGACCGACGAGCAGCTCGTCGTCATATATTACCGGCTTTGCAAAATACAGCTCCTCTGCCTCGGCGTACGAGGTACGAAGAAGCGTCGTTTCGGCATCGGCGTGGTCGTACCAGCCTCGCAGATATCCTAGCGTTATCCATCTGTCACCCGAACGAAAGGATTTGTATTTTTTATCAACGTACGGGTTTGCCTCTTTTGCCACGGGCAGCTCGAGGTATTTTCTCTTTATTCTCTCGGTTCTTTCGCTGATGGCGATTTCTTTGTAATCCATAATTCCCCCATTGACATATAAATAAAGCTGTGCTATACTCATTTTATAACACAATTGTTATATTGTATAGCATTTCTCTGTATAAAACATAATATTTATGAACAAAAATGGGTGGTTTTTATATGTTACATATTCCGATAGTTAAGACCGACGAGCAAAAATACAAGATTGAATTCAGCCATTTTATACACCCGCTTGCCGACGATGACACCTGGCAATCGGAAAACGAAATATGCCTTGACCATATCAAAATCAATATTTTCGTCAGCGGTGATTTTTTTATTATAATTAACGGCTCGGCGTATAAGCCGCATTACAGTGATATTTGCGTATTGCCGCCGCATACTATGCACCACGGCAAAATACCGAAGCCGACGAAGCTTGAATACTATCAGCTTGATATCGGCGTTTCGGCGTTTTTTGCGCTTGAGGGCGGCGAGGAGCTTTTGAGGGATATCTTGGACGCCGGATTCGAATCCGGGTTTATTCTTAACCCGCTAAGGCTCAGCGAGGATTTGTTCGAGCTTCTCAGGACACTTGAGCTTGCTATAAACGAAAACAGATTCCCGATGGCGTTTGCATACACGGTTGAAATAATAGACCTCATAGCGCGGGCGCGCAGGGGAAGCGCGGTAGCACCAACACCGCTCTCGAGAATTACGAGGGGAACGATACGGTATATAGAGGAGCACTTTTCCGGGCAGGTGAAAATGGCAGGGCTTTCGAAGCTTCTTGGCGTTAGTCAAAGCTATATATCGAGGACGTTTAAAAAGGAAATCGGCGTTAGCGTACACGAGTATTTAACGAAATACAGAATTCTCAAAGCCGCGGAGCTGCTACGGTGCGACAGCACCGTAGCCGAGGCTTGCTACGCTTGCGGATTTTGCGACAGCTCTCATTTTATTTCAAACTTCAAGCGTGAGATGGGCAGCACCCCAAACGAGTACAAAAAGAGATTTATGTAAACAATTGTTG
>JAZNFU010000342.1:0-2237 GCA_045576135.1 Eubacteriales bacterium | reverse complement strand
TGTTGGGGCGGAAGGCGGCGTTAAGCTCCTCCTCGGTGCAATCGGGGTCTACGAAGGTAAAATCTATTCCCATCTTCTTCATAGTAACGGCAAACAAATTGTAGGTACCGCCGTATATGCTCGCAGAGGATATAACGTGGTCGCCCACGTTCGCTATATTGAATATTGAGAAGAAGGAAGCCGCCTGTCCCGAGGAAAGAAGCATCGCGGCAGTACCGCCCTCAAGCTCGCAGATTTTAGCGGCAACGGTATCGCAGGTGGGATTCTGCAAGCGAGAATAGAAATATCCCGACGCCTCAAGGTCAAAAAGCTTTCCCATAGCTTCGCCGGTGGCGTATTTGAAGGTCGTGCTTTGTATAATCGGAACCTGTCTGGGCTCTCCGTTACCGGGGGTGTATCCGCCCTGAACGCATTTCGTTTCTACCTTATAATTTTTCATTTCAGTTACCTCTTGCTGTTCAGCATTTAAAATCATTAATACATTTTAACATAAATATTTTACCGTGTCAACATTTCGGAAATTTTTATCTCGTTTTTCTCTTTTTTTATTCACCGTACTTGCTTTATACGTTTTTTTGTGATAAAATTGTGTTAATACAACCTTAGGAAGAACGGTGAGCTATGAAAAGGCTTTATTTTTTATGCACGAAGCCGTGGATTTACCTTTCGGAAATTCCGCTTCTTTTATTTCTCGTATTTGCAATAATACTTAATCCAAAGTCTGACGGCGTGTGGAAGCTTTACCCGTTGATTATAACGCTTATAATCGGAATGCTTTTTATACTCGTTTATTTTTTCAAGGTGCTCATTCTCACGACGGACGAGCTTAATCTTTTCTCGGTTTTTACCGAACGCGACAGCGCAACGCTCAATAAGGGAAAAACTCTTATAATCGGCAGAATTTCGCCCACTCGCATCAAGGTCTGCGTCTTCGGCAACGACGGCAAGCCGCCGCAGTTTGATTTTATCAAGGTGGGTGAGGATTTCACACCTATTGACATCTTTCTGCTTCGCGCAAAGGCGCTTGGCGGCAACGGAAAGCTTATTAGGATTATGAGATATTTCGAGCTGCCCGACGAAACGGCAAGGAAGCTAACCGAGGGCGACGGAGAATTTGAAAGCGATATTCTCAGAGTCACCTCCACGGCTTGTGCGTCGGGTTATCAGGAAATAAAAATCACCTTTAAAAAGACTCTTTAAATTCTACGCTGTCGCGAGTGGGAAAATCCGCTTATCTCGCGACGGAATCAACAAAAACCGGGGGTAGCTCAAGCTTACGGCTTTAGCTACCCTATATATATTGATTTTAGTCTGCAAAGCGGAATTCACCGCGAATCAGTCTACGCTGTATGCGCTGGCTGAAGGACTCTCGTCGTATGCAAGCGTCGGCTCGCGGCTTGCTTGCTCTACAGTATAATTTTCGGATTTCCCACCGTGATCTACTACGTCGTAGGCCTCGTATGCGGGCTTGTGCTCGTGCGAAATCTCGTACGCGCCGCCGCTGTGGCATCCGCTCTCGTCGTAATCCGACTTTACGAACACGTTAAAATCATAGTCACCCACAATCTGCGCCTTGACAAGCTCGCCGTCGCCGGAGCCGCTCTCACCCACGTTGACAACCACCGGCTCTTTCATATTAACGGTAAGCGAGGCGGGCACGGTCAGAGTACTTGGAAACGCATTTGCATTAGGCACTACTCTTGCTGTAGGACGGTACGGCGCTCTTTCGAACATATCCGGGGTGTCCGCAACCTTTTTTGCTTTTTCGTTTATGTCTTTTATCGCATCGGTGAGCTTCGTATCGCTGACAGGTGCCTTCGCCGCCTTCTTTTCTGCGGGTACGGCGGTCTTTTGCGGCTCGGCTTTAGGCTCAAGCATATTCGCAACGGTTGAAAACGCAGAGGAAATATCTCTTATGGTGTCTGCGGCATCGGCGAAGGGAGATTTTTGCTCTCCGGGTACAGCGGCGGCAATAGGTGCTTCCGTCACCGCCTCCGCCTTTGGAGCTGTATCCTCGAAAATTCTTGAGGGCACCTCGGAAATCGGCTCAGCCGAAATTTCTTCGGGAATTTCGTCCAAAAGCGGATCGTAGCTCTCCTCGACGACGAGGTTGAGCTTATACTTACCTTTATTATCGAGGAGCGGCTTTACGCCCGTTTTCTTTTTCTTTGATTTGTGGTTTTCGGGAACTATAACTACGTTGGTCTTATCCGTGCGCCTCTCGTCGATAAGAAGCT